>JBDTHD010000127.1:0-4512 GCA_039937075.1 Ginsengibacter sp.
GAACATCCGTGAAAATTTTACGATAAAAATATTCTGACAATTAATGAAAAGTACAACCAACAAAAAGGACGCTTTGGGAAAAGGAATTCGCTCACTTTTGCAAAATATTGACACCGATCTTTCAGTAACAGAAAAAAGCCTGATGAAAGATTCTTCACAAAATGCAAATGTAGCCAACGCAAGAATTCCGTTAAACCAGATAGAAGCCAACCCCGACCAGCCACGCCATGATTTTGATGAAAATGCTTTAAGCGAATTGGCGGCGTCCGTAAAATTGCATGATATTATTCAACCGATAACTGTTACTAAAATCCATAATGGAAAATACCGAATCATTGCTGGCGAAAGAAGATACCGCGCTGCAAAAATTGCCGGCCTTCATGACATTCCCGTTTATATAAAAGATGTAAAAGATTCGAAAATTCTTGAATTGGCGTTGCTTGAAAATCTTCAGAGAGAAGATTTGAATGCGATAGAAATTGCGCTTAGTTACAAACAATTGATGGACGAACTGGATTATACACAAGATCAGCTGGCAGAGCGGATGGGCAAAGAACGAAGTACGGTAACCAATTATATTCGTCTTTTAAAATTGCCACCGGACATTCAAGCTGCGGTTAGAAATGGAAATATAAGTATGGGCCATGCACGTGCGCTTATTAATGTAGATGTGGTGGATAAACAGTTATTTATTTTTAATGAAATTAAAAGCAAAGAACTTTCCGTAAGGCAAACAGAAGAATTGGTGAGAAAATTATATACGCCAAAAACCCCTGTTAATAATTCTGTAAAAAGCACACTACCGCCATCTTTGAAAAAAATTGAAGATAATTTAGCGTCTCATTTTAGTACAAAAGTGAAGATGACACACAGTAAAAAAGGAACCGGCAGCATCACGTTTGATTATTTTTCGATCGAAGAATTAAGTTCACTTTTAGATAAGATGCAGGTTTCGGTAGATTAAATTATGAAACGTTCGCGCATTTTTATTCTTATTATTTTTATCATATTACTACCAGCAAGAGCCATTTTTGCGCAGCAGAAAGCAGATACTCTTTTTGTTGCTAATAAAGATACCGTCAAACCCGTTTCAGATACATTTCATCTGAAAGAAGAGCTTCAAAAAGGTGATACAATCACGGTGAATAGTCCTGTAAAAGGAAAGTCGACAAAGGATGTATTAGCTTTAGACACCACTGTAAAATTTAATCCACATGTAGCAACATTGCGTTCGTTGATCTTGCCAGGCTGGGGACAATTTTACAATAAAAAATATTGGAAGATCCCGATTGTCTATGGTGCATTGGGGATTACTGCAGGGGTATTTTTTTATAATATAAAAGAGTATCGCCTTTTGCGGAATGCGGTAATCAGTCGTGCAAAAGCAACTACTGCCGACAGTTTAGCAATTCCCCCGGATTTAAGAATTTATTCTACAGGATCCTTAAGATTAAATAGAAATGCGTTTCGTCAAAATATAGATTATTCAGTTTTGGTCTTTGTTCTTTTTTGGGGCTTGAATGTGATGGACGCCACGGTTGACGCGCATCTGAAAGCATTTAATGTTTCGTCGGATATTAGTATGAAAATTCGTCCCGGTTTTAATTATGTATCTAATAATGCGGGGATTTCATTGGTTTTCTTTTTTAGAGATAAAAGTGACAAACCTTTGTTACCGCTCCCGTAAAGCTTAAAAATTTAACCTTAATTACATTTATGAAAATTGCGTTATTGGGATACGGAAAAATGGGCCACGCCATTGAAGAAATCGCTGTCAAAAGAGGCCACGAAATTGTTCTCAAAATCAATGACGAAAACCTCGATGACCTTACGAAAGGAAATATTCGGAAAGCGGAGGTAGCTATTGAGTTTACCAATCCACAAAGCGTTGTTGAAAATATTTTATTTTGCCTCGACGAAGATGTGGCAGTTGTTTGCGGAACTACGGGTTGGCTGGATAAAATAGAAACGGTGCAAGCAAAATGCAAAGAAGTAGACGGAAGTTTTTTATGCGCCAGCAATTTTAGCGTGGGTGTGAATATATTTTTTGAGTTGAATAAAAAGTTAGCAACGCTTTTAACGCTGCACCCGGCTTATAATGTAAGTATTGAAGAAATCCATCATACACAAAAAAGAGACGCGCCAAGCGGTACCGCGATAACACTTGCCGAAGAAATTATTGAGGTATCGGGTAAAAAAAGCAGGTGGGTGAACAATGCAACAAAAAATGAAAATGAGTTATCGATAATCAGTAAAAGAATAGACGAAGTTTCAGGAACACATTCTGTAAAATATTCATCGTCAATTGATGATATTGAAATTATCCATACCGCTCATAACCGAAAAGGATTTGCAGAAGGAGCTGTCCTGGCTGCTGAATTTATCGTTAATAAAAAAGGGATTTATTCGATGAAAGAAGTTTTGGGTTTTTGAGCAAAACAAGAATAATCGTTATTTATTGCTTTACTGTTGAACTTCAAAAAAAAATCTTGTTTATTTGTTATTTTCCCGGTTATTTTCTTTCTCCAAATTTTGAAGCATATCTGTAGTTAGCGCCGCAAGATCATATTTTGGTTTCCAGCCCCAGTCATTATTGGCAACGGAATCATCAATGCTTTGAGGCCAGCTTTTCGCAATTTGCTGGCGGTAGTCGGGTTCATAAGAAATGGAAAATCCCGGAAGATGTTCTTTTATTTCCTCAGCAATTTCCTTAGGCGAAAAACTGACTCCGGAAATATTGTAAGAAGTATGAATCGAGATTTTTTCAAGAGGCGCTTCCATTAATTCTATTGTTGCCCTGATAGCGTCTGGCATATACATCATCGGCAAATAAGTATTTTCTTTTAAAAAACAATTGTAATGATTTTCATCAATTGCTTCGTGGAATATTTCGACAGCATAATCAGTTGTTCCGCCACCAGGCTCACTTTTATAACTTATGAGGCCAGGGTATCGTAAACTCCTGATATCAATCTTGAAACGTTGATTAAAATAATTACACCAAAACTCTCCGGCAAATTTGCTGATTCCATACACAGTGATGGGCTCTATTATTGTTTGTTGCGGGCAATTTATTTTAGGGGATGTGGGGCCAAAAACGGCAATGCTGCTGGGCCAATAAACTTTATGGACATTTTCATCTTTTGCAATTTCCAGCACATTTAAGAGACTGGTCATATTGAGGCTCCATGCAAGATTTGGATTTTTTTCTCCCGTGGCTGAAAGAATGGCCGCCAATAAATATATGTGTGTAATATTCTGGCGGATCACCTGTACATGCAGCATTTCCTTATTCATCACATCAAGACTTACGTACGGTCCTGTGCCTTTTAATAATTCGTTTTCTGCACGCAAGTCAGAAGCTATCACATTAGCGCCGCCATAGATTCTACGAAGTTCTAAAGTTAGTTCTACACCAATTTGCCCGCAGGCGCCAATCACTAATATTTTTTCCTTGATCATGTTTATTTTTTAAAGTCAAATTAAATTCCAAAAGTAAAGGCCAAAAGAACTTACAGTAGACCGACAAAAAGTAAAGATTTTTATTTTGGATTTCATCACCACTTAATTGATAATTTTTCCATCTTTCATGTGAAGAAGCCGATCGCTAAGCTGAGCCAGTTCTTCATTGTGGGTTACTATTAAAAATGTTTGTTGAAAACGATTTCTCAAGTCAATAAATAAATTATGCAACTCTTTGGCGTTGGCTGAATCAAGATTCCCTGTTGGTTCATCGGCCATTACGATAGACGGATTATTAATAAGTGCCCTTGCTACAGCCACGCGTTGCTGTTCACCGCCGGAAAGCTCGCCTGGCTTGTGTTCGCCACGGTCTTTCAGATTTAATAGTTCCAGTAATTCTGCGGCTCTTTTTTCAACCTGTTTATTTTTTTTGCCCGCGATCCATGCGGGAATACATATATTTTCCAGCGCCGAAAATTCCGGCAACAAATGATGAAATTGAAATACGAAACCAATATGTTCATTTCTGAAAGCGGCCAGTTTTTTCCCTTTTAACTCGCTTACATTTATATTTTCGATAACCATTTTACCTTTATCTGCCTTATCAAGAGTTCCCAAAATATGTAATAAGGTACTTTTGCCCGCGCCGGAAGAACCAGCAATACTTACAATTTCTGCTTTTGAAATTTCTATGTCAACGCCTTTTAAAACCTGTAAATGACCATAACTTTTATAAATACCAGTTGCTTTTAACATGATTAAATGTAAGAGGAAAAATGAAATTGAAAAAGTAAAAAAAAAATATAATCGCCGAATGCAATATTAAGCGTCAAAATCCGTAAACTAATGACAATTCGGCCAATTAAAAACAATATTTGGTTTTCTAAATATAACTTTTACATTTGCGGAAAATTAGAAAACCAATTTTAATTTTATTACTAAAAATAAAAAGATACAAATAATATGTTTTGGACGTTAGAACTGGCCTCTCACCTTGAAGAAGCGCCTTGGCCCGCAACAAAAGATGAACTGATTGATTACGCTATCAGA
>JBDTHD010000128.1:0-6176 GCA_039937075.1 Ginsengibacter sp.
CAGTACCTAAAAAAACGGGCAGTAATGCGCTTGTGCGGTGACACGTTGGGCTGTATCTTTGTTCCAGAAGTTGATTGATGTTCAACAGACATTAATCGCCAATCCAAATCCATTGAAAATAACCTTGTTCCTTTAATCCGGGAAAAGCCATAAAAATCCGATATCAGTCAACTTCTTTTTTTATTTTTTATTCCAGTCCTTAGAAAGATATTTATTCCAATGAAAACCGGCATTAATCCAGCCGAAAAATTATCCAGGAAAAACTAACCACCTTTAGAATTAAATTTTTAAAAAGACTTTCGCTCAAAAGCGGAAGTTTTTTTATGCTTTTAAATGAAGAAAAGTAAAACTTACAAAAATACTTTTCGTAAAACTACGAATGTGACAGTAAAATCAGTAGCTAAAAGAATGGGCAGTAATGCGCTTGTGCAGCGATGCACGCAGCTGTATCTTTGTTCCAGAAGTTGATTGATGTTTAACAGACATTAATCAGAATATCCAAATCCATTGAAAAGATACCGTTTCCTTTAATCCGGGAAAAACCATAAAAATCCGATATCAGTCAACTTCTTTTTTTTATTTTTTATTCCAGTCCTTAGAAAGATATTATTCCAATGAAAACCGGCCTTAATCCAGCCGAAAATTTATCCAGGAAAAACTAATCACCTTAGAATCAAATTTTTAAAAAGACTTTCGCCCAAAAAGCGGAAGTTTTTTTATGCAATTAATTTCCAAACCATAACAGTAAACCAACAAATCAGAACGATTTCTATTTTTTACTTTTTCTGACGAAATAAAGCCATTTGTCATCATCAAGATTAAATCCGTTAAAAGGTTCTGCACAAAAATTGTAGAACCTTTATTAGTTATAACTTTACGGGGCAACCTTTTCCTTTCATTCTTTAAAACTATTTTTATGATTGAAACAATTTCAGGATTTCCCCCACACGTAGCCGCTTTTAATGCAACAGGAAAAATCACCGGTAAAGATTATGATGAAACCATTAATCCGTTGGTAGAAAAGATTTACAGGGCTCATGGCAAAATAAATTATTTGCTGGTTCTTAATACTCCTTTAAATAGCTATAGTCCGGCTGCATGGATAAAAGACGCGCTTCTGGGCTTTGTGTATTTTACTGAATGGAAAAAAATCGCCGTAGTCTCCAATCAGAAAGGCATAAAGAAATTTACCGATATTTTTGGTAATTTTTTGCCAGGATCTACTAAAGGCTTTTTAATGGAAGACCTGGAAGAAGCTAAACGTTGGATTGCGGAATAAAAAAAGAATTTATTTAGTATCCTTTCAAACTTGCTTTTAAAACTGAATCTTTTTGTGCAGGTGAAAGAGAATAATTATAATGATACAAAGACGATTCCCAATCGCCATAAACAGGATTGGGCAATACGATAAAACGATCTCCAAATTCTGCAGAAAAATCGTCTGCAACTTTATCTCTTTCATCTGAAGTTTTCTTTTCAAAGAGGGAACTAAAATCATTCATATTATCGCCCATCAACATTACAATAGTGTGCGTGGAGGCTATTGAATTTTTTCTATCTTTTTTCGAGGGGCCATTTTGTTCCAATAATAAATGATCGTTATCTGCGTTGGGGAAATTGAATTTTTTTAAATTCTTTAATGTGCTTTCGCGCGCATTTTCTGCGCGATTGGTAATGTAAAATATTTCTATTCCTGAAGACGCTGCGTATTGCAAAAAATGTAAAGCGCCGGGAATCGTGTCTGCGTCAGCCATTGCTGTCCATTGATCCCAGGAGTCATTATCATAATCTTTTCCCTGTAATAATTGATGGACTTCATAAGCGCTATTGTTAAAAATGGTTTCATCAATGTCTGTCATTATCGCTTTTGGTTTTGGCGATCTGTCACGATTAAATTGTTCGATCCTGAGCCGTGCAATATTAAACGCCTGGTAACAAAGGGCTCTGTATTCCGCAGCTTTTTGTTGATAAGCAGTTGCAAAAATTTTTCCGTCTATAACAGTTGACCCGGAGGGATTAATATTAGTAATGCTCACTCGTGGAGCTACACACGAAGCAGAAAATAAAAGTATAAAAAGGGGAAATTTCTTCATCATATTTTTTAAGTGTCTCTAATTTGGGTACTAATTTTGATATATCATGAACCACAAATTAAATGAGTTTTTAAAATTTAAAGACTTTTATTTTAATATCTCTTAATTTTATTCGAATAATTTAATGCTAAAATAAGAAAATGGATTTTGTTGATTATTATAAAACATTAGGCGTTGCTAAAAATGCATCAGCCGAAGATATTAAAAAAGCATACAGGAAATTGGCGAGGAAACTTCATCCCGATGTTAACCCAAATGATAAAGAGGCGCATAAAAAATTTCAGCAAATAAATGAAGCCAATGAAGTATTGAGCGATGCGGAGAAAAGGAAAAAGTATGATCAATATGGTGAAAACTGGAAACATGCTGATCAATACGAACAGGCGCGTCATCAACAGCAACAGCAGGGAGGTGGTGGTTTTGGCGGCGGCGGTTTTGGTAATTTTGGCGGCGACCAATATACTTATTCTTCAGGTGAGGAAGGTTCATTTTCTGATTTTTTTGAATCGCTTTTTGGAGGCGCAGGAAGAAGAAGCCGCCCGGCAAAATACCGCGGGCAGGATTATAATGCAGAGTTGCAAGTGCTATTATCCGATGCATTCAATACTCATAAACAAACGATAACTGTCGATGGAAAAAATGTTAGAATAACAATCCCTGCCGGTGTTGAGAACGGCCAAAAAATAAGATTAAAAGGCTATGGAAGCGCAGGAGCTAATGGCGGACCTAATGGAGATCTATTGATAACTTTCGTAATTAAAAATAACCCGCATTTGAAACGAGAAGGAAATAATTTGTATAAAAGCGAAGACCTTGATTTATATACGGCTTTGCTTGGCGGAGAGAAAACAATTGACACTTTAAGTGGGAAAATAAAATTAAAAGTGGCGCCTGAAACCCAAAATGGAGCGACGATCCGCTTAAAAGGAAAAGGGTTTCCTGTTTACAAAAAAGAAGGACAGTTTGGTGATTTATACATTACCTGGAATATTAAATTGCCTACGAACCTGACAGAAAAACAAAAAGAATTATTTACTGAATTATCAAAATTATCATCGTAAAATTTTTGATATGGAAAAAGAAGATTTAATACCCGCTGCAGATTTTTGCATTTATCATAATATAGAATATTCCTTTATTACTTCATTAGAAGATTCAGGATTAATAACGGTTACGTCGGTTGAGAAGTCCTCTTACATTTCTTCGGATGAAATACAAAAGTTAGAAAAGTTTGTACGCCTGCATTACGACCTGGATATTAATATTGAAGGAATTGAGACTATAAATTATCTTCTTGAAAAAATTGAGAATATGCAAAAGGAAATATTGCAATTAAAAAATTCGGAAACGATAAATGATTTTATCTTAGAATAACATTTCATTCAGAGAATTATCAAAATTATTATTTTCCTTATTTTCAATTGTCAACCTGTAACGCCTTAGAAATTTTATTTGGTCTCAACTAACTTCTCTTTCAATTTTATTATTTTTTAAAAATGCGAAAAACAGCCATTTTACTCATTATTTTTTCTTCAATAGTTTTTTCAAATTGTGGATCACCTTCTCAAAACACAAACGAAAAAATCACTGAAGATATTTCTGCGGCTAAGGATACTTTTCAGTTGCTGACTCAATATTGGGAATTAAAAGACGCCGATCATCCTCTTTCCAGTGATGTTTCGTTTACCAATGATGCGGGAATTTTGTATGATCCCGGAATTGTTTTTATGGGCGATTCATCTGTTCTTGAAAATCCCGTGGGGAAAATGTCTTATGGAAAATTTAGTTTAAAAGGCAACACGATTCATGTAAATTTTGATGATGGAGCAAAAGCGGTTTATATAATCGACAGAATCAACAAAGACGAGTTGGTACTTTCAAGGACAGAAAAAAAGCAAACTTCCCAATTGACTTACAAGTCTACAAATACGAGTTGGCCTCGCTCAGATAAAAATCCATTTGCGAAGCAAAATTATGCCTGGAGTCAAAAGCCACAAAAGTCCGAGACTGATGCTGAAATTAAAGATCGTGTAAAACAATATGTTCAGTTTTGTGTTTATTATTTTGATGGTTATATAAATGGAGGCGCTGCGCAGATTGATTTTAACGCTTTTCCCACTTGCCTCGATTGGTACCAGGGTGGTCTTACGATTCAGAATGAAAATAAATTGGATAAGAAATGGACCAGTTGTTTTTATTCTCAAGATCAAGCCTATAAAGGAAGACAGATGCTGGAAGACGCAATTGTGAAAAAATATAATTGGGACGAAAAAGAGACCAATTGGATGAAACAAATTGTTCCGGTATTGCAGCAGATCCATGATGGAATGTAATGTGGCAAAATAAAAATCAATGTAATTTGTTGCTTTACTATAAACTTTTTGGTTAAAAAAGTTGGTTACAAAGCTTTCATTTTTTCAATTATTTCTTTCGGGTTTGCAGATTTGAAAATCGAACTTCCCGCCACCAAAATATCAGCACCAGCTTTGATAATATCAGTCGCATTTTTTAACGAAACTCCTCCGTCCACTTCTATTTTTGCGGAAGAACCTGTATTGGTTATTAAGCTTTTCACTTCTTTTATTTTAGAAATTGAATGTTCAATAAAAGATTGGCCGCCAAATCCGGGGTTAACGCTCATTACCAAAACCAAATCCACATCGCGGATAATATCCTGCAAAAGAAAAACAGGTGTAGCGGGGTTAATAGCGACGCCGGCATTCATTCCCAACGATTTTATCTGTTGAATATTACGGTGCAGATGAGGACAGGCTTCCTGGTGAACTGTTAAACTATTTGCACCAGCATCTTTAAATTCTTCCACATATTTTTCCGGTTCAACAATCATTAAATGCACATCAAAAAATTTAGAAGTAGTTTTTCTTAATTGTTTGATGAAAGACATTCCGTAGCTAATATTGGGAACAAACCTGCCATCCATTACGTCAAGATGGAACCAATCAGCTTTGCTATCATTCAGCATTTTACATTCATCTGCAAGATGTAAAAAATCAGAGGCTAAAAGTGATGGAGCTATAAGTGGCATTTATTTTAGTATTAGATTATTTATTGGTCTTGTTATTATTTTCAAGATTGGCTAACGCTTTTTTCGCTTCAACAAAATTTTTATCGTAGAGTAATGCATTCTGATAACTTTGTATTGCTTCGCTGGAATCGTTTAATTTTTCATAACATTTCCCCATCCAATAATACCCTTCATCAAAATTATTTTGGATGGTTACCGCACGTTTTAGAACGTTTATTGCTTCCTGATATTTCTGTTGATTGTACAATCCAATGGCCTTTTCCCTATAAGCATACATGTAAGTAAAATCAACATTAAGGCAACTGTCTAAATTAGTAATAGCGAGTTTGGGTTGATTGGTATAGTTGTAATAAAGCCCTTTGATAAAATAAGCATCTTTGCCTGATTTCATTTTATCAGAATGCAAAAGCTCATCGGCGATGTACAAAGATTTGTCATTTTTTATTTCAGCATACACTGTTCCGAGCGCTACAAGATATTCCGGAAGAGGATAAATATCAATTGCTTTCTTCAAGGAATTTATGGCTTTTAACGTGTCATTATTTTCAAAGTATAAAGTTGCTTTAATGTTCCATAAATAAGCGCTGCCGCTGTCCTTTTTTATTTCTTCATCGGCAATTGAAATCGCGGAATCATAATAACCTTCATTCCTGTATGCTTCTATTAAATTTTCTTTGAGCATTAAAGAATCAGGAAATTGATTTATTTCATTTTTTATCTGCTGAACTCCATTTCGATCTGAAGCCGTTTGCGAATTTGCTGAATTATCTTCAGAATTGCAGGCAGCAAAAAATAAAATCGAAATAATACCAACAAAAAATAATTTCAAACCGCTCATCCTGCAAATTTAATGTTACGAAATTTAAAATAATTACAATTGTCTTTTCAGCCGCGTGAACCCAATTCTATCACCTCGCAATCTTTTATATCGTTTCCATCAATAGCAAA
Organism: Ginsengibacter sp.; assembly: GCA_039937075.1. GTDB lineage: Bacteria > Bacteroidota > Bacteroidia > Chitinophagales > Chitinophagaceae > Ginsengibacter. The sequence goes on from JBDTHD010000128.1 coordinate 6,088, forward strand.
GCGAACAAGCGTTCTTACCTTTTGCCATCCATGTTTCCCTGCCGCGCCCGGGTTAATGTGGAGGCAATTGAGTTTGTCATCATACATAA
>JBDTHD010000129.1:0-7840 GCA_039937075.1 Ginsengibacter sp.
CTTGAATTTAAATCTTATAAATTTTCTTATACTATTAGTCAAAAAAATAAATCAGATTGGGATGTTTATATTAATCCAACCGATATTTCCGGAGTGCAACAATTTGTGTTTAACATTTTTGGAAATGGCACTGCCACTCTGAATGTTCAAAACAGTAACAGCGATCCCATTTCATTTTTTGGGCATATAGAAAGAGTAAAGGATTAATTCTTATGGATCAACAAACAGGAAAATATATTTTCATCATAGGAATCATTATTGTGATTACCGGAATCATCGTTTACTTTTTTCATGATTATTTAAAATGGCTCGGTCGGCTTCCGGGAGACATCAGGATTGAGCGCGAAAATTTTAGGTTTTATTTTCCATTGGCAACAATGATTGTGATAAGTGTATTAGCAACTATCGTCATCAATATTTTTAAAAGATTTTTATAGTAAGCATCAAACTTTATTAAACTTAAACATTTAAACAATTACATCAAACTTGATTTGGTTGATAACCAGATTTCTGGCACCATAATTTCTGCTGAAAATTATTATTAATCTTCAAATGATAAAACAATGGCAAAATATGGACAAAAAGCTGAGGAAAAAGTTCACAAAACTTTACACGAAATGGAAGAAGGGAAATTAAAGAGTGGGGTAAGTGAGAAAAAAGTGACCAGCCGTAAACAGGCAATCGCAATCGGATTATCAGAAGCCAGCAAGAAGGAGATAAAGTGCCAAAGAAGAAATCGAAAGGATCCTAATTAGAAATAATTAAGTGACGTATTGGAAGTCCTGAATGTCTTTTATTTGTTTGCTTACTGAAAAAAGCATCGCATTTTTCTATCGTGAGTACTGTTTATGAACATTGTCATTGTTTTAAACCTTACTTTTATTTTTTTAAAGAAATAGAAATTATAAAATTTATGAAAAAAGTTTTCTACCTGGTTGCATTTTTACTTTTTGCTTCCCCGGTATTTCTAAATGCGCAGCAGTTATACATGCCCCGAAATATTACTAATGCCATTAAAAATGGGACGCGCTCTTTGGATGGAAGTCCAGGCAAAAATTATTGGCAAAATGATGGTAAATATGATATTAGTGAAACGGTAACGCCTGAAACAAAATTGGTAAGCGGTGTTGAGCAAATTGTTTACTCAAATAACAGCCCGGATACTTTGAAAGTTTTAGTGATCCGTTTTGTAAATAATGTTCATAAACCTGAATCACCAAGAGGTAGTGAAGTAAGTGATGATTTTTTTACAACAGGAATAGATATTAAATCTTTTTCTGTAAATAACCAGGATTATCAAGTTAATAGTAAAAATTGGGGGACAGTAGGTGTGGTAAGACTGAAAGAGCCGTTGTTGCCACATTCTTCTGCGCAGGTAAATATTTCGTGGAGCTATCCTTTGTCAAAACAGGATGGTCGTGAAGGGCAGGTTGACAGCACCACATTTTATATAGCGTATAGCTATCCGCGCATTTCTGTTTATGATGATTACAATGGATGGGACATGATTCCGCACACACTCCGCCAGGAATTTTATAATGATTTCAACGATTATAAATTGTCAGTAAAAGTGCCGAAGAATTATGTTGTGTGGGCGACAGGTGATCTTCAAAATGCGGATGAAGTTTTACAACCTGTTATAGCAAAACGTTTGAAAGATTCTTATACATCAGACAATGTATCCCATATCGCTGACTTAAAGGAAATGGAAGATGGAAAAATTACGCAACAAAATGATTGGAATACCTGGAAATTCGATGCGAGCCATATTACAGATGTATGTTACGCAGTAAGCAATCATTATGTTTGGGATGGGTCGAGTGTTGTTGTTGACGCGAAAAATAATCGCCGCGCCAGTGTGCAGGCGGCTTACAATGATACTGCAAAAGATTTTCATCATTCTGTAGAATGGGCGCAGAATTCTTTAAAATATTTTTCTACCACATGGCCTGGAGTTTCCTACCCTTTCCCAAAAATGACAGCGTTCCAGGGACACGCTGACATGGAATATCCGATGATGGTGAATGATGCTACAGTCAGTGATACCAGGAGGTTTGGGGATCAAGGTTTTAAATTTGCTCAAATGGTGCAAGACCATGAAATAGCACACACCTATTTTCCTTTTTATATGGGTACCAATGAGAAAAGATATGCGTTTATGGATGAGGGTTGGGCTACCACTTTTGAATATTTAATAGGCGTTGCTGAAAACGGAAAAGCTTACGAAGATTCTGTTTATAAAATGTTTCGTATCAATCGTTATATCCATGACCCTTCTACTGAAGAAGACCAACCAATTATTTCCATGTCAACGCAGGTAAGCGGCGCGGGTTATGGTAATAATTCTTACGGTAAAGCCTCTCTGAGTTATCTTGCCTTAAAAGATCTTTTGGGTGATTCCGGATTCGAAAAAGGATTGCATCATTATATGAATGAATGGAATGGAAAACACCCAATTCCCTGGGATTATTTTAATTGTATGAGCACAGGTTCCGGGCAAAACCTAAATTGGTTTTTTACCAACTGGTTTTTTACCAACAATTATATTGATTTGAAAATTGATACAATAACCAGGGAAAAGGATTATTATACTGTTAAGGTAAAAAATGTTGGAGGCTTTGCAATTCCGTTTGATGTAAACATTCTTTATGCAGATGGACAGAAAGCATCCATCCACGAGACACCGGCCGTCTGGGAAAACAATGAAAAAGAACAAATAATTAAAATATCTACCGATAAAATTATCAAGTCAGTTGATGTAGATGGAGGAATTTTTATGGATTATACACCAGAAGATAATATTTGGAAAGATTAATATTTGGATACTAATTTTGAAATAATTCTACAGGCAAGTATTTTAAAATGCTTGCCTGTTTTGTGTTCAATACAAGATTAGAATAATAATTTTTAAAATTTGTTTGTTTACTAGTAAGAAGTAGATCTTTTAAAAAAAAATCAGTCGTTTTTTGTCAAACAGTTTTTATCCTAACATCATAGGCTAAATCCCTAATTTCTAACAGTTTAAAATAATTGTTTTTATGCAAAGGATTTAAAATGTAATTAAATTCTTCATCCAGTACAGAAGATGGAATTTTAATTACAGCTTTTTCAGACGTTCTTAAAAGTTTGGTTCCAAAATCTTTTGTTGATGAAGGAGCCGGAACGCTCTTCCATTCTCCCGGAAGTAACGCCACATTTAATATTAAAATTTGTGAATCAGGAATTTCAATAGTAGTAATACTCAAAGCTCGAGGAATCTCGTCAATATTGACATTTACTGTATATTCCAGGAGCGAAAGTGCGCGGCTTTCGGAAGTGTAAACGCAAGGGTGATTTTTGTGATTCCATCGGCCACCATTTATTTTTGCACCTTCGCCAGATAAGTCATTAGCGTGTTTGGTTTTACCAACCCTGTAAACTATCATTGGATAAATAAAATATTATGAATAGACACCGTAATCAATTCTTCCGATAAGATTTTTTACTTCTTCGCGTCCGAATTGATTATCAATTAAATCAAAAGGCGCCTGGCCACCGAGTGCTTTATTAGGCTTGGCCATCCATTGATTAAACCGACCTTCATCTTCAAAAACTTCAAAGCCGTAAGAATATAAATCGGCCATTCCTAATATTCTTTCACTTAAACCCGCATTAAATTTTTCACCTCTTTTTTTATTGATTAATGTAGCACGTGTAACACCTAATGCTTTTGCGAGCATAGTGTAATCTAAAGATGTTTTACTTTTTAATAGTTCAAGATCTTTTTTACTTACTCCAGCACGAACGATATGCATTTTTTCAAAACCCGTTAATTGATTTTCTGGCTTTAAGGATGCATTTGCAAGAATGACATTGAAAAGATAAGGCTTATATAAAGGTTGAGCAGGTTCACAAACCATATTGATATGGTTTTCGTCTTCATCAACATCCTGATAATTTTTATTTTTACTTTTAGCCATAGTATATAATTTATTGCATCTGAGTACAAATTTATACTTTTTCTTTTGGTTAAAAAATTTTTTTCCAACTTTTTGCTTTTTAAATATTACCTTCGGACTCTTATATATAAAAATGAAACATAACTTTTTTTATAATAATTCCTCTTCACTTGCTTTTTTTTGCATTCCCGCAATCACCTGCATTACAACCCGTTAAGGGTTAAAAATTTCCATATTATCCACTAAGCCTTATCGGCATTTATCTTCAATAAAATTATTCAGGAACAAATTTAATAGTACAAAATATGCGTGTTTTAAAATTCGGCGGGTCTTCTGTTGCAAACGCTGATAATATTAATAAGATAGTTTCTATTTTAAAAGATCGGTTAAAACGTGAAAAGCTAATTGTTGTAGTGTCTGCACTTGGTGGCATCACTGACGCGCTTTTAAACAGTGTAATCCTTGCATCCGATGGAAATGAATTATACAAAGAGGAGTTACAAAAAATTGAACGCCGTCATTTAGAATTAGTGAAGCAATTAATACCTGTTGCTACGCAAAGTCGTGTGTTGAGCATGGTAAAAAAGCAGTGTAATCAGATAGAAGATATATGCAACGGTGTTTTTTTATTGCAGGAATTGACACCAAGAACGAAAGACAGAATTATGAGCTATGGTGAATTATTGTCTTCAGAAATTATTTCTGCAAAATTTGAATCAATTGGCTTTAAAAATAAATGGGTTGATTCAAGAAAAATAATAATTACCAATTCTAATTTTGAAAACGCGGTTGTTGATTTTGAAATATCCAATCAAAAAATTGAAGATTTCTTTTCAAAATCTGACGAATCTTTTTTTATGGTTCCGGGTTATATTTCATCGGATAGAAAAGGAATTTCTACTACTTTGGGAAGAGGTGGTTCGGATTATACGGCTTCGATTATTGCCGCAGCACTTGATGCCAGTGCGCTTGAAATATGGACAGACGTTAGTGGTATGATGACTGCGGATCCAAGATTGGTTTCCAACGCAAAAATAATTCCCAAGGTATTGTATAAGGAAGCGATGGAACTCTCTCATTTTGGGGCTAAAGTAGTTTATCCGCCAACCATTCAGCCTGTAATGCGGAAAAATATTCCCGTATGGATAAAGAGTACTTTTTCGCCCGAGCATCATGGCACCTTGATTGAAAACACTTCTGAAAAAAAAATGGGCGACAATTCAGTAAGGGGAATTTCGAGTATTAACAAAATTGTATTAATTAGCCTTGAAGGAAGTGGAATGGCTGGCGTTCCGGGGTTTTCAAAAAGATTATTTGAAACGTTAGCAAACGAACAAATAAACGTGATTTTAATTACGCAAAGTTCATCAGAACATTCCATTTGTGTGGGTATTGAAGAGCCATCTGCAGAAAAAGCAAAGGCAGCAATTGACAAAGAATTTGGTTTTGAAATAGAACGGTTAAAGGTAGAGCCATTAATTGTGGAAAAAAATCTTGCCATCATCGCGTTGGTGGGTGATAAAATGAAAAGCCATCCAGGCATCAGTGGAAAGATGTTCAGTGCTTTAGGGAAAAATGGAATCAATGTAAGAGCTATTTCACAAGGTTCTTCCGAAAGAAATATATCAGCAGTAATTTCTACAAATGACGTAAAAAAAGCTGTAAATGTTTTACACGAAGAATTTTTTGAAACAACCTACAAACAAATAAATCTTTTTGTGGTTGGTGTTGGAAATGTAGGTTCACGGCTGCTTTCACAGTTATTACAGCAACAAGATTATCTTCAAAAAAATCTGCGTTTGTCAGTGAGGGTTGTAGGCATCGCGAATAGCAGGAAAATGCTTTTTGATGATAAAGGCATCGATTTGAAAAATTGGAAAGAACTGCTGCAGCAGGCAGATACCATGAATCTTTCTGAATTTGTAAATAACATTAAAACAAAAAATTTACGAAATTCGGTTTTCGTGGACGTTACCGCCAATAAAGAAGTCGCCAACCATTATGATGAAATTTTAGAGAAAAGTATTTCAATAGTAGCTTGTAATAAAATTGCGGCTTCTTCTTCTTATAAATATTATGAGAAATTAAAAAATCTCGCCCGTGAATTTAACGCTCATTTTCTTTTTGAAACCAACGTAGGCGCAGGTTTACCGGTTATTGGAACATTAAATGATCTTCTGCTTAGTGGAGATAAAGTAAATAAAATCGAAGCTGTCCTAAGCGGAACCTTAAATTTTGTGTTTAATAACTATGATGGAAAAGAAAGCTTTGCAAAAGTCGTAAAACAAGCGCAGGATGAAGGTTTTACAGAACCCGATCCCAGGCGGGATTTGGGCGGCGTAGATGTAGTCAGGAAAATAATGATACTTGCCAGGGAATCGGGTGAAAAAATAGAAATGGATGATATTACCAACAATGGTTTTATGCCTCCCGAATGTATGGAATCTTCTGTGGAAGATTTTTATAAATGCATGGAAAAGCACGAGCCGCATTTTAAAAGTATTTTAGATGAATCTATAAAAGCCGGTAAAAAACTGAAATTTGTAGCTTCTTTTGAAAATGGTAAAGCGAGCGTCGGTTTACAACAAATAGATTCAAGACACGATTTTTACCACCTTTATGGAAAAGACAACATTGTGTTGTTTTATACAAACAGGTATAGAGGACAGCCACTTGTTGTAAAAGGCGCCGGTGCCGGTGCAGAAGTAACAGCGTCAGGTGTTTTTGCAGATATTATAAGGGCCGTACGAATTTAAAAATCAAATGAAAGAAATAAAAGTTTTAGCTCCCGCTACTATCGCAAATCTTGTTTGTGGGTTCGATATTCTTGGTATGGCATTGAAAGAACCTTTCGATGAAATGACATTATCATTAAAAGATGAGCCTGGGATAACTATCAAACACACGGATGATTATAATTTGCCTGAAGAAGCAGATAAAAATGTTTCCGGTGTTGCATTGCAGGCGTTGATGGAAGAATATAAAAAACCAATTGGATTTAATTTAGTGATTCATAAAAATATAAAACCTGGCAGCGGCCTGGGCTCCAGCGCAGCAAGTTCCGCTGGCGCTGTCGCAGGAGCCAATTATTTATTAGGAAATATTTTTACAAGTGAAGATCTGGTTCGTTTTGCAATGAACGGCGAAAAGCTTGCCGGTGGTGTAAAACATGCCGATAATGTTTCCCCTTGTATTTACGGAGGTGTCACATTAATACGTTCTATTTTTCCTTTGGACATTATTCCTTTAAATTGTCCGGATATTTTTATCACAATTGTGCATCCTCAAATAGAAGTCCGCACTTCTGATTCGCGACAGATCTTAAGAAAAGAAGTTCAATTAAAAAGTGCCATAAGGCAATGGGGGAATATTGGGGGTTTGATAATGGGTTTTATGAAAAATGATTTTGATCTCATTGGACGCTCGATGGAAGATGTCATAATCGAGCCCGTACGCAGTATTTTGATTCCGGGTTTTGATGAAGTAAAAATTAAATGCAAAGAAGCTGGCTGTATTGGAGGTGGGATTTCCGGTTCAGGCCCTTCTATTTTTATGTTAAGTAAAGATCAGGAAACCGCTTCAAAAGTGGAAATGATTATGAGAAACATTTACGAAAAAATAGGAATTGAATACAAAACTTACGTGACTGCCATCAACCCTGAAGGAATAAAATTTATAAAGCAATAAAAAGGATCAGGCAGAAAAAATACAAAATGAAATATTACAGTCTTAATAAAACTGCTCCTCCTGCAACGTTCAAAGAAGCTACCATACGAGGTCTGGCGCCAGATAAAGGTTTATATTTTCCAGAAACAATTCCTGTTTTTGAAAAAAAACTGATTAACGAAATCAATAATCTTTCCAACGAAGAAATTGCATTTAAAACTATTCAGCCTTATATA
>JBDTHD010000130.1:0-5300 GCA_039937075.1 Ginsengibacter sp.
TTATACGTTTGAGAAGTAGTAATATCGGTTAGGTATTCTTTAAGCGCACCCACATTTGGGTCAATGCTCATGCAATTATCATTGAGGATAATTAGTAAATTACTTTTTTCAATTCCTGCATGGTTCATTGCTTCAAATGCTTCACCAGCCGTCATTGCGCCGTCACCGATAATAGCTATATGCTGGCGATTTTCCTCGCCTTTATAATGGGAAGCCATCGCCATTCCCAACGCCGCGGAAATGGATGTGGAAGAATGCCCGACACCAAAAGTATCGTATTCACTTTCGCCTCTTTTCGGGAAACCACTTAAGCCATTTTTTTTCCTGATAGTATCAAAAACATCTCTCCTGCCCGTTAATATTTTATGTCCATAGGCCTGGTGGCCAACGTCCCAAACCAACTGGTCGTAAGGCGTATTAAAAACATTATGCAAAGCGACTGTAAGCTCCACCACACCGAGGCTTGCGGCAAAATGGCCACCATGCACACTTACCATATCTACAATGTATTGGCGAAGCTCATCAGAAAGCTGGTGTAATTGTGTACGGTCAAGTTTTTTTAAATCCTTTGGTGAGTTAATTGTCTTTAAAAGTGGCCCCGGTAAAATTTCCATTCAGTAAAAATTAATATGTAAAAATACAATTTTATTAAAAGATAAGACTACTTCATTCTTGTTAATAAAAAATCTCCGCAACTTTTTTCATTGCAGTGACAGTTAAACGAATAATTGACTAATGAATTGTCCAAATTAAATGTGCAACAGTAAATAAACAAATACGATGAATTTTTATTTTTAGATTATTCAATCACTCAATTATTCGGCACAATTCAATCACCATGGCACTTGCGCCGCCGCCGCCGTTGCAAATTCCGGCTGCGCCGATTTTTCCATTATTTTGTTTCAATACATTTATTAATGTTACGATGATTCTTGCGCCGCTGGCTCCTAACGGATGACCGAGCGCGACTGCGCCACCATTTACATTTACTTTAGCTGAATCGAGTTTCATGTTTTGTGTATTTACAATTCCCACCACGCTAAAAGCTTCATTCAATTCAAAAAAATCAATATCACTTATTTCCAAACCAGCTTTCTTTATTGCTTTAGGAATTGCCAAAGAAGGTGTTGTTGTAAACCATTCCGGCGCTTGTTCCGCATCGGCATAACTCAGGATTTTCGCGATCGGTTTTAATCCCAAACTGTCTGCTTTTTCTTTACTCATTAGGACTACCGCAGCCGCTCCATCGTTGATGGTGCTTGCGTTTGCGGCGGTTACGCTTCCACCTTTTTCAAACGGAGATTTTAAATCCGGAATCTTTTCAAACTTTACATTGAACGGTTCTTCATCTTTTAACATTAAAATTGGGTCGCCTTTTCTTTGCGGAATTTCGACGCCAACAATTTCATTTTCAAATTTTCCGTCATTTACAGAAGCTTGGCTGCGCTTGTAACTTTCAATGGCAAATTCATCCTGCTGCTCACGAGAAATGTGGCAGTCTCTCGCGCACAACTCCGCCGCATTGCCCATGGCGTAATCATTATATACATCGACCAAACCATCCTTTGCCATTCCATCAATGAGCGTAGAATTTCCATATTTATTTCCCCAACGAACCGCAGGCGCATAGAATGGCGCGCCGCTCATATTTTCCATTCCGCCAGCCACAACTATATCAGCATCTCCTAACAAAATACTTTGCGCTCCATTCATTATCGCTTTCATGCCGCTGGCGCAAACTTTGTTAATCGTAGTGCAACAAACATTCTCAGAAAGTCCTGCAAAAATTGCAGCCTGACGCGCAGGAGCTTGTCCCAGGTTGGCTTGTAACACACAACCCATATATACTTCCTGAACATCGTTTGGTTTTATTCCCGCTTTTTCCACGGCTCCCTTGATGGCTGTCGCTCCTAATTTTGTTGCAGGAATATCTTTGAGGCTTCCTCCAAAACTTCCTATCGGCGTGCGAACGGCCGAGATTATATAAACTTCTTTTTTGTCCATAATTTTTTTTATTACTTGCCTAACAAAGATAATCAAATTACCGGCGGCGTATTTGTTGCATTTCATACCACATTTCCAAAAAGCAAATCTTTTTTTATTATCCGTTTCCAAAAAATGTCGGATATTTATAGCATTACGAAATGATAAAAAAATTCTTTTACTTCGTGTAAATTTTAAAAAAATAGAATCATGAGCAAGACGATTATTTCAATGAAAAATTTCATCTCTACAATGGTAGTAACTACAATTTTGTGTATAATTATCGCCTGGGTTTGCCTTATTTGGACTTATTGAGTTTGTTTGTAGAAAAGAAGATGTTTAGCAAAACACAATTGCCAAATAAAAAGAATTTGTCTAAATGATACCGCAGGAAACGATACAGCAAATTGTGAGCAGGATTGATATTGTTGAAATTATCAATTCATTTGTAAAACTGAAAAAGAGAGGAACCAATTATATTGGCCTCTGCCCTTTTCACAACGAAAAATCGCCGTCTTTTACCGTTTCGCCTTCCAAGGAAATCTACAAATGTTTTGGTTGTGGCCGCAGTGGAAATTCCATCACCTTCCTGATGGAGCATGAAAAATACAGCTACATAGAAGCGCTGAAGTGGTTGGCCGCCAAATACAATGTAAAGATTGAGGAAAAGGAGACCAGCCCGGAATATAAGGCGCAGCAACAAACTGCTGACAGCCTTTACATTATCAACAATTTTGCCCAACAGTTTTTTTCTGATTCTTTATTCAATTCTGAAGAAGGGTTGAATGTGGGCATGAGTTATTTAAAAGAAAGAGGTTTTCGGGAAGAAATTATCACAAGATTTCAATTAGGATATAATCCTGAAGCGCGCGATACATTTGCAAAAGCAGCACTTGAAAAGCAATTTAATAATGAATTGTTGCAAAAATCAGGTTTGGTGGTTATGCGCGAAAATGGGTTGCAGGATAATTATCGCGGCCGAATTATTTTCCCGATTCATAATCAATCCGGAAAAGTTACAGGGTTTGGCGCACGGCTTATCAGAAAAAATGACAAAGCGCCCAAATACATCAATACTCCGGAAAATGAAATTTATGTAAAAAGTAAAATTCTTTACGGTTTATGGTACGCCAGGCAGGCAATTGATAAAAATGACGAATGTCTTTTGGTCGAAGGATATACGGATGTCGTCGCGCTTCACCAGGCAGGAATTGAAAACGTGGTGGCGAGCGGCGGCACCTCGCTAACGCCTGACCAATTAAGGTTGATAAAAAAACTAACTTCTAATCTTACTATTTTATATGATGGTGATGCGGCAGGCGTTAAAGCTGCTTTGCGTGGATTGGACCTTGCGCTGGAAGAAGGCTTGAATGTGCAGTTGGCTTTGTTGCCCAACGAGGAAGACCCGGATAGTTATATCAATAAAAATGGTGCAGCGGCATTTTCTACCTTTATCAAAGAGAATAAAAAGGATTTTATTTTTTTTCAGCTTGAATTTTCGTTAGCAGAAGCGGGAAATGATACTAATAAAAAAGCGCAGGTTGTAAGCCGCATAGCTGAATCCATTTCTAAAATTAATAAAGCCGAAGATTTTACAAAACAAGAAGACTACATCCGCAAGACTGCGGGGATTTTAAAAGTAGATGAAGGCGGATTGCATAATTTGGTTAACAAGTTTCTTCGTGAAAAATTAAATAAAGAAGAAAAAAAAATCTCTCAACAGGAAAATTTTTCAGAACAGCCGGGAAATGAAAGTCCCGGAATAACTTCTGAAAACGCCGATTCTATTTCACTTTTAAAAGATGAGATTTTTCATGAACGGTCTCTCGTGCGATGCCTTTTAGAATATGGTCTTAACGAATGGGAAGATGAAAAAAAAGTAGCTGATTATTTGTTGTACGAGTTCATAGATGATGAAACATTTGAAGATCCCATGTTGAAAAAAATTATCAACACTTATAAAATTTGGTATGAAGAAAAGCTGGAACCGACGGCCAAAAGTTTTTTATATTCAGATGACCTTGCCATGAGCAACACTGTTGTTCATTTGATTGAATTTCCTTACGAAGTAAGCGACGGCTGGGCAACAAAGTACGAAATGCCAGTGCCCACCAGGGAAGGAAATTATAAACAGGATGTTGTTTCTACACTTCGATACCTGGATCTAAAAAAAATAAAAAAACTCATCAGCTTAAATGCGGGTGAACTCGAAAAAACCACTTCTGTTGACCGGCAAATGTTGCTGATACAAACTCATTCTCATTTAAAAAATATGGAAATGCAACTGACAAAAGAAATAGGAATGGTGATAATGAAATAGTTTTCAGACTTAAGTATTTAGGAGCATATCAATCTGATAGTTATCGAATCCGGGCGTTTTGCAGGAGCGTTTAATTGTTCCGTCAGGTACATTTGGTAGGTAGAACTGGAAAATAAATAATGCATCAGACGTTCCTTCGGAACGTTTTGTACTTTTGGGATATTGGTTTCTACCCACGAATAGTCCTATGGGACTTAAGCAATCAATCCATTAGCTTTTATTTCTATCTAGGAAATTCCTTTACAGAAAATAGTAAAATAGGAATTCAAACTATTTGTCGGTTTACTACATTTTTTTTTGCAAAGGACAATAATTAAAAATTAAACTCCATTTGATCCATTAAGAAATTACCGCACTCACTTCAATCTCAATAAGCAATTTTTCATTTATCAAGCGCCTCACTTCCACCATAGAAGTAGCAGGTTTTATTTCTTTAAAAAATAAGGCGTGCGCCTCTCCGATTTCTTTCCATTTGGAAATATCGGTTACATACATGCGTGTTCTCACCACATCTTTAAGACTGCTGTCGGCTTCAATTAAAACCTTTTCAATCTTTTGAAAAATAAAAACGGTTTGCGCATATACATCTCCGTTACCAATTACTTTTTCACCGTCAACTGCAGTCGTGCCGGACACCTCAATTACATTTCCTACTTTAACTGCACGTGAATATCCAACTGCTTCTTCCCATTGTGTACTTGAGCTAAAAAGTTTTCTTTGAGTCATAATTATTTGTTGAGAATGGAAAGATACGCCGAAGATTATTTTTTCTTATTTAGAAGTGGACATTTTTAGCTTTTGAATTTGTGCGGAGATATTATGGTTCCAGTCCTTTTGTTTTGCAGTATCAACGCTGTTCCTGGTTTCCGCGTCATATTTTTTTTGCAACAGAATTTCTTCGTTATACACTTTATTAAAAATAGAATTTAGCAAACTTTTATAATTGCTTCTGTTGAAATGTGCTTTCTGTATTTCATCTTCTAATTTTGTTGCGCTT
>JBDTHD010000131.1:0-3046 GCA_039937075.1 Ginsengibacter sp.
AAGGAAATCATCATTCTATTGATTCAGGAATGGTAAATAATTATATACGCGAGATAGGCGGCGCTGATTTTACAGCAAAAGATTTCAGGACCTGGGCCGGAACGGTTCAGGCTTTCTTGGCTTTGAAGTCAATTGGCTGTTGCGACAGCAAAACCGAAACAAAAAAGAAAATAGTAGAAGCGTTGGATATTGTCTCTGAGCATCTTGGCAATACAAGATCGGTTTGTAAAAAATATTATGTTCATCCAATAATTCTTTCTCTTTATGAAAGTAAAAAGTTAGACAAATATTTTAATCAACTTGATACAATTGAAAACAATCACATAAAAAAAGGACTGACGTCGGAAGAAAAAATAGTGATGAAAATTTTGGAAACCAATTAAAAAATCTTTTGTGTAAATTCGGTTATGTTTTCAATCCACAAAAAAAATGAAGCTGGTTTTGACAAAGTCATTTTAAAAAATGATGTCACTAATAATTACGCAGTAATTATTCCCGCTTGCGGCGCTATACTTCATGAATTTACTGTTGAAAGAGATGATGAAAAACTCAATGTAATTGACAGTTATCAATCTTTAGATGAGTTTAAAAATCACCTGGAAGAAAAAGGATTTAAAGGTTGCAAGCTCTCGCCCTTTGTTTGCAGATTGAATAATTCAAAATATACTTTTGGAGAAAACGAATATCATATTCAAAAGCGAAAAACATTGCCTGCGAAACACGCGTTGCATGGATTATTATATGATAAATCTTTTTCGTTAATATCAGAGACAGCCAATGACATGGATGCTTCTGTCACCCTAAAATATCAGTACAGGGCTGAAGATGATGGTTATCCTTTTAATTACGACTGCATGATAACCTGGAAACTCGAGGCTGAAAATAAACTAACGGTTACCACTGAATGTATTAATAAAGATGATGGTTTAATTCCGATGCAGGACGGATGGCATCCCTATTTTACTTTAGGCGATTCCATCAACGATTTGGATTTGGAATTCCAGGGAATCAATATGGTTGAATTTAATAGTGAATTGGTTCCTACAAAGAAGTTATTGCCCTACACCCGCTTTTCAACTATCGAAAACCTGGGTGATACTTTTTTAGATAATTGTTTTACATTGGATACGCAGGAATGCCAGCCACTCTGTGTTTTAAGAAATGCTGACAAAAAAATAGCAGTGCAGTTTTCCCCTGATGAGTCTTATCCTTTTTTACAAATTTATACGCCTCCACACCGTAAAAGTATCGCGATAGAAAATCTGAGCGGCCCTCCTGACGCGTTTAATAATGATATGGGATTTATCACATTGGAAGCCGGTCAGTCGGCTTTGTATAAAACTTCATACAAAATTCTACTTCTAAATAAATTGTAATGGATAAATTATTAGCGGAAATACAATCCGTTTTTAAAGAAAGATTTTCGGAAGAACCCACTTTTTTTTACTCTCCTGGAAGAATTAATCTTATTGGTGAACACATAGATTACAACGATGGTTTTGTAATGCCGGCCGCTATTGACAAAGGAATTTATTTTGCAATTGCTTTAAATAATTCTGAAAAAATAAATTGTTATTCCATTGACTTTGACGAAAGTATTTCGATCGCTTTATCAGATGTAAAAAAAATGAACGGGTGGAAAAATTATGTGCTCGGTGTTGTAAATGAATTTCAAAAATTACATCTTTCTCTAAAGGGATTCAATTGTGTTTTCGGTGGAAATATTCCTATTGGCGGCGGCATGTCTTCTTCTGCAGCGCTGGAAGGAGGAATATCTTTTGGCTTGAATGAATTGTGCCATTTCAAGATGAGTCGCAAAGACCTCGCTTTGCTTGGGCAGCGTGCTGAACATGACTTTCCTGGTGTTAAGTGCGGCATTATGGATCAATATGCGAACATGATGGGCAAGGAAAATACCGTTATTTTATTGGATTGTAAAAACGTCACGCACGAAGATATTCCACTAAATATTGAAGGATATGAAATCGTTCTTATCAATACAAAAGTGCATCATTCTCTCGCTGGTTCAGAGTATAACCAGAGAAGGAAAGAATGTGAAAAAGGTATGGAAATTTTAAAAGATGGTTTACTAATTCATTCTTTCAGAGATATAAAAAATCCGGAAGAATTACTTCCATTTAAGAATGAAATGGGAGACAAAGTTTACCGACGTTGTTTATTTGTGGTTGAAGAAATTCTTCGCACAAAGAAAGCGGCAGATTATCTGAAAGAAAACAATATTATTGGTTTCGGAGAATTGATGTTTCAGACACATGCAGGCTTAAAAGATTATTACGAAGTAAGTTGTAAGGAGCTTGACTTTTTAGTAAAAGAAGCCCAGGAAAACAGGAACGTAATTGGTGCACGGCTTATGGGTGGCGGGTTTGGTGGCTGTACTATTAATTTGGTAAGACAGGATGAAGTCGCATCTTTTCTATCTCAAATTTTATCAGCTTATCAAAAAGAATTTAATATTGAAGCTGAAAATTATAAAGTGAAAGTAGTTGACGGGACGCATGAAATTTAAAATAGCATTTAAAAAAAACCTGTATGAGTTTCAAAAATAAAACAGCATTTATCACAGGTGCTTCACGGGGAATCGGAAAAGCGATTGCATTAAAGCTGGCAAGTGAAGGTGCCAATATTGTTGTAGTAGCAAAGTCAACAGTAGAAAATCCAAAATTAGGTGGAACTATTTTTACAGCGGCAAAAGAAATAGAAGACGCAGGTGGAAAAGCATTGGCCGTTCAATGTGACATTCGTTTTGAAGACCAGATAAACGATGCTGTAGAAAAAGCAGTGGAAACTTTTGGAGGAATTGATATTTTAATTAATAATGCTTCCGCAATATCATTGACTCCCGTCGAAAAAACAGAGCCGAAAGCATTCGAATTAATGCATGATATTAATGTGAAAGGAACTTTTTTTGTAAGCAAAGCATGTATTCCTTTTTTGAAAAAAGGATCCAACGCACATATACTCAATTTGTCTCCGCCGATTAATATGGACAAAAAATGGTTTGCCAATCATCTTGCTTATACGATGA
>JBDTHD010000132.1:0-3987 GCA_039937075.1 Ginsengibacter sp.
ATCCGGACTTAATTATTACGGATATCATGATGCCTTTTGCTTCCGGCCTTGAAATCATTGAAACCGTAAAAAAGAAAAGTGGGAATCGCATAAAAATAATTGTGCTTTCTGCGATGGGCCAGGAAAATGTGGTGCTCGAAGCTTTTCAATTAGGCGCTGACGATTATATAACCAAACCTTTTAGCCCCAACGAACTATCTATGCGGGTAAGAAGGTATGTGCCTGAAAACATGGCGGTGTAAGTCAAAAGATAAAATTAAAATGGAAATCTCTATTCATAGTTTTTTTTTAGTAATAAATGTGTATTCATTTATATGGGTCATATATTTCTTTCTTTCATTGATGGTTCTGGTTTTTATATTCATTCTCAGTTTTTCATTTTACAAAAGCAGGTTTGAGAAGAAAAAAAAGTTGTGGCAGGAAAATATAGATACCATCATTAGCAATGCAATTTTTTTTGAAAATGATGGCACAGAAGTTTGGAAATTAAATCCTGCGGATGAAATTTTTTTAAGAAACAAATCTTTCAGGCAATTATTTATTGACGAAGTTATTCATGCGAAAAAAAATCTTTCAGGAGCGCCAATTGCTAATTTAATGACATTGTATAAAACGTTGAACCTTGATAAGTATGCGCTTCAAAAACTCAAAAGCAAGAAATGGCATATCAAAGCAAAGGGTATCCAGGAGTTGGCGGTAATGGGCCAGGTAAAATATGTAAAAGAGATTTTCAGGCTTACCAATGATTCACATGAACTCGTTAGAAACGAGGCCCAATGCGCGCTCGTTAATTTTTATGGATTTAAAGGTTTGCGTTTTCTCAATGTGATTATTTACCCGATTAGCCAGTGGCAACAAATACAACTGTTAAATTATCTTCATGATTTACAGTCTGCTGATTCTAAATATTTAATAAAATGGCTACAATCAAAAAACAATTCTGTTGTTACATTTGCGATTCACCTTGCTTCACTCTGCAATTGCGCGGAAGTTTATAAAGAAGTAATTGATTGTTTAGACAATGCTGACAGGCAGGTAAAACTAAATGCAATTGAGTATTTAAGAAAAATAAATAGCGATGATACGGCAGACGAAATCATTAAATGCTACGGAACATCTGAGAGGATAATTCAATTAAATATACTTTCTGTTTTACAGGAAACCGCCACTGAAAAGCACATCACTTTTTTGATGAAGCAACTTCACAATACTGACCACACCATCAAGTTAGCTGCAGCAAAAACTCTGTCTTGTATTCATCCGTCAGGCCGTGCATTTTTCGAGTCTCATTTATTTTCAGATGAATATCCGTGGAATGCCATTTTTAGCCAAATCGAGAGTGAAAGAGCAGCATGACAATTCAAAGTTTCATATTTGATTTTTTAACCAGCGGAATATTTATCTATTCACTTGTTTTATTTTTATTTTACATCTTCATCGCTTTTTATTCAACAGGTGAAATAAAAAAATATTTACGTTCCAATAGCTTTGCTGATTTCCGCATCCCTGCTGCATCTGAACATCTTCCGGGAATTAGTATTGTAGCGCCCGCTTATAATGAAGCAGCCAATATTGTTGAAAATGTCAGGTCAATGTTGTCCATACATTACAATGCGCTTGAGTTGATTATCGTAAATGATGGAAGCAAGGATGATTCACTCCAAAGATTAATTGAAGCCTACGATTTATACAAAGCCAACCTTTTTATCAACGAACAAATTCCCACAAAAAAAGTAAAAGGAATTTATAAAAGTAACAATCCTGTTTTTAAAAAATTATTGGTCGTGGATAAAGAAAACGGAGGTAAAGCAGATGCATTAAATGTAGGAATCAATGTTTCTTCGTATGAATATTTTGTTTGCGTGGATGTCGATTGTGTTTTGGAACAAGATGCTTTGCTAAAGATGATAAAACCATTTTTAGAAGAAACAAAAGTCAGGGTAATCGCTTCTGGCGGCGTGATACGAATAGCTAATGATTGCAAAATTGAAAATGGAAGATTGGTAGAAGTGAGGCTACCTAAAAAGTTTCTGCCACGAATGCAAACACTTGAATACATCCGTTCTTTTTTATTGGGAAGAATGGCGTGGAGCCGTATGAATGGACTGTTGCTTATTTCAGGTGCTTTCGGTGCTTTTGATAAAGAAATCGTAATAAAATGTGGCGGCTACAGCACTAAAACTGTTGGCGAGGATATGGAATTAATTGTGAGGATGCGGCGGTATATGGAAGAACACAAACTACCTTCTAAAATAACCTACATCCCTGACCCGTTGTGCTGGACAGAAGCGCCCATAAATTATAAAATTCTCGGAAGGCAAAGAAATCGTTGGACAAGGGGAACTATAGAAACCTTGCGGACGCACAGGAAAATGTTTTTCAATCCGAAATACCGTTTGCTGGGAATGGTAAGTTATCCTTACTGGTTTTTCTTCGAGCAATTAGCGCCACTTATCGAATTTTTCGGCATTATCGCATTCGTTGTTTTGGCATTTCTCGGAATGGTATCCTGGGGCGTATTTTTTATTTTACTCGGCTGTGTATTTTTCTTTGGATTCCTGTTTTCTGTTTTTTCTATCTTAATGGAAGTACAGACGTACAATCAATATAAAAGCGAAAAAGATAATTTTAAATTAATAGGAACCGCACTGCTCGAACCATTTCTTTTTCATCCTTTTATTGTCTGGTCTGCGATTAAAGGTCACATTGATTATTTCAAAAAAAATAATAGTTGGGGAGAAATGACTCGGCAGGGATTAACGCCCGGTGAACAATCAGTGGTTGCTACTGCAAAACCAGTTGAAGAAATTAAAACTGAAAGCCGCTTTGTGAAGGCAATCCAGGAATCGGTCACTTACAGTCTTATACTTTTTGGTTGCATGTTGATTGTAAAAGTCATTGAACTGATTCGGGATTCAGTGCATTTTGGCGCACCAAAAGATATACTAAATGTGATAAAACACGGCCTTATAAATGATGTTTCATTTGATTTTAATATTGCCATTTTCCCCGTGGTTGTTTTCATTCTTCTATATCTTATTAATAAAAAAACAGCGCGTTTTTTTATCATCACATTTTCGGTTTTGTTGATCATGATTCATGCGGCTCTTGCAGAATATTTCTTACAAACGTTGGTTCCTTTAGGCGCAGATCTTTTTGGATATTCAATTGCAGATATTAAGCAGACCGTAGGCGCAGCAGGCGTTTCAATGATTTTTGTTTTTATCGCAACGATCCTTCTTGCTTTTGTACTATTCTTGTTTTTATATCTTCCTAAAAAAATAAAATTAAAATCTGCTATTGCTTTTCCGATAATTGGACTTCTTATTTTAGGAGCATTTGGCTCAGTAGCGACCGTTACGAACAAATGGAAACCGGGTCCCGAATTCAGCAATTCGATGGCGCTGAATAAGTCGTTCTTTTTTTACAATAATTGTTATCAATCTTTCTTTCCGGCAAAAGTAG
This sequence comes from Ginsengibacter sp., assembly GCA_039937075.1. Taxonomy (GTDB): domain Bacteria; phylum Bacteroidota; class Bacteroidia; order Chitinophagales; family Chitinophagaceae; genus Ginsengibacter. The sequence continues at coordinate 3,466 of JBDTHD010000132.1, forward strand.
AAGATTTACCTTTTGTAAGAAGTGGTAACGATCCAAATAATTTCAAATACGTAAATGAAAAACAATATCCGTTTTTACATACCGTTGATTCAACAGATGTTCTTTCTCCTTTCTTCAATAGGGCAGCGACAAAACCCAACATCATTTTTTTGGTAGTGGAAGGTTTGGGAAGAGCTTTCTCTAACGAGGATTCTTATCTGGGAAGCTTCACTCCATTCATCGATTCTCTATCAAATCATAGTCTTTACTGGAGTAATTTTTTGAGCGAAGGCGGAAGAACTTTTGCTATGCTGCCTTCCATTTATGCTTCGCTTCCATTTGGTAAAAATGGTTTTCTTGAATTAGGAAAACAAATGCCGGAGCATCTTTCGCTGTTTAATATTTTAAAAGAAAACGGCTATAAAACTAATTTCTTTTATGGCGGCGATGCCAGTTTTGATAACATGAGCATGATAGTGAAAATGGATGGAGGAAATGTATTTGATGAAAAAACATTTTCGTCGGATTACATTAAAATGCCGA
>JBDTHD010000133.1:0-6384 GCA_039937075.1 Ginsengibacter sp.
AACCATATATGGAAAAGGGCCAAACTCGGGAGTGATGGTCAACGTATCATCTTCAAGCTTCTTTCGCTCTGCAACTTTATCCCACCAGGAAAGATGTGCCTGCAATGCCTGTTGCCACTGATTTACACGCGGGTCAGGAACCTGCGGCCCTTCCACATAGCCAACCCTTGCATGCAGATGTTCAGTTCTTTCTATCGCGAGGTTAACGGCCTCCTTCTGATCTTCCAGGAACGATTCTGCAACACAAACCCAATGCGAAATGTCGAGCGTAATTTTTAGAGAGGGAATTTTTTGTAAATATATCCCGGCAATATGCGCAGCAAAAGAAAATTTATTTCTATGTGTTTCATGATAAATGGGAATTCCTGTTTCTTCTGAAAATTTTTGCGCTTCCTGGATCAATGAAAGGTTCTGTTCAAAAGAGAAAAAATCTTTCCCGGTTTGAGAATTAATTTTAATGGCTTTGTAAGGTTTTAGCTTTTCAAGCCACGCACAATACAAATCGTAATGTTTTGAATAATCCGCCTCATAAGTATCGAAATGTTGAGGTATTAAAAGCATCCTATGGTTATCCGCAAGATTCCAGATTTCATCCAAAGCTGAATTTGAAAAATCACCTGGAATTCCCAATTCAATTCCATCATATCCTGCATTTTTTACCTTCGGGAAAAAGTCATTCCAGCTAATATTTTCAGAACCCCATCTTGTACAGAAAAATTTTACAGCCATAATTATATTCCCTTTTTTATTTTCAAAACTTCCGGCCGCAGATAAGGTTTATTTGCATCAATCGTTCCTTTGTACTCGTAAGGATCTTCGCCGGCTACCATTATAATATCACGTAAATCTTCTGTCGGCGGCAGCTTACCGTCCTGGTCCCACGGCAACATAGATTCCCCACTCATGTAATGATTTACCAATGCGGTACGAAAGCAATCTTTTGTTTTATTTCGCAACGAACTGTGTAAAATATAGCCGTTAAAAAATACGACAGAACCACTTTTTACTTCTACCGGAATTATTTCTTCACTTTTAAAACCCGAAACATCAATGGTATCCACATCCGCATATTCACTGCTGGTGTTGTCAACACGCTGATGCATATAGCCCGGCTTATTGGAACCGGGAATAATCCACAGGCAACCGTTTTCAATAGTTGCATCATCAATCGCTATCCATGCGCCCACTAAAGATTTATCTCGTGTAGGTATAAAATATTCATCCTGGTGCCACGCCTGCCCTGCCTTTCCGGGCGCTTTTACAAAAAGCATGGACTGCATGCATTTTACATTCGGACTTACAATCTTTGTAAGCACGTCAACAATCTTTTTATTAGAAAGAAAATCTTTTATCAATGGAGAAATTTTATGAGGAAAATGGATCGCCACATATTTTTGTAAAACTTCATCATCGGTTTCTTCCTTCACATCTAACAACCCATCAATTTTCCCCCTATCGCCCCTAAAAATGGCAACGGTTTCTTTCTTCAATTTTTCGATATCGCTTGCTGGAATAAGATCCGGAGCTACGAGGTAACCAAAATCTTCATAAAATTTTACATTTTCTTCCGTTACCAAACCATTTTGCAACCACGAATTTTTAGCATCCATCTTAATAATTTTTTAATTGTAAAAGAAAAAATATTATGTAAGCCTCAGGCAAATTTTTACAATCTAATTTCAGAATTAGAATTTAAACAATGAAATTAAAGGTATTACTTTTCAATACTTCGCGAGGTGTATAATCGTGAGTATTTTAGTTAATGTTGGAAATCCCCTGTATGCGGATCATTAGATGCCACAATCAGTCACGCCGCGGAAAAAAGGGGCACAGCTTTATAAAATCATTTACTGTTTTTCGAATTAGCCAAACCCTGTAAAAAGTAAAATAAATGCATACTCAAAAAACACTGACTTTAATTCAGTAAACCAACAAATAATAATGATTTTCATTTACCCGTTACCGTTATCATTTAAAAAAGAGAATCAATGTTTCATTATATAATAATTTAATTCCACATTCACTAAAAACTTTACTTTGCTGAATAATTATGACAAATCATCTATTGGATAATCCCGCATGGAACGCGATGAACTCGGGTAACCGGCATTTGGCTTTGGGAAATGATCGCACAAAATTTTTCCCGGCAGATGTAGGACCCTTCGCTGGTTTAAAAAACTACGATGAACCTTCATTCCGCGAATTGTACGATCTGATTCCTCCCGGACGAATCGTTGCTATTCCTTCAAAAAACAAATTGGCAGTTCCGAAATACTGGCAAATAAAAAATACGTTTGACATCATCCAGATGATATTCAACAAAGCTTCAGTACCTGCGTCTTATCCGGATATTATTCCGTTGGACACCCAACATGTTCCACAGATGATTGAACTGACAAAATTAACGCAACCCGGACCTTTTTTACAACGTACTATCGAATTTGGAAACTATACAGGCATCTTAAATTCAGACCGTTTAATCGCGATGGCGGGCCAAAGAATGCATGCTGATAAGTATGTAGAAATTAGCGCGGTTTGTACCCATCCTGATTTCGCAGGAAAAGGATACGCCAGTTCGCTTATTCTTGACCAGGTTGATAAAATTGTTCAAGAAGGGAATATTCCCTTTCTTCATGTAAAAGCAGACAATAAAAGCGCTATTAATTTGTATAAGCATTTAGGCTTTACCGTTAGGAGCGGGATATATATTTATGCTTTACAAAAAGGTGATAAAAGAAAGACTATTTGAAAATAAATCTTATTTGAAAAAGGCACCCTTTTATTTTCGTTTAACCATTACCGGTAGTAGGCAGAATAAGAATTCTGATTAAAAGTTGCTTTACTGCAGCTCAGCAATTTCAAAACAATTATTTACTATTTTGTAAATTATTTTTTTCACTGAAATTTACTCGTAAAAACCAGGCAGGTTTTTGAAACCTTCCTGGTTTGGAGAAAATAATCTTCTTGGTTAAATTAATGACTACACAATTATCTTTGCTATATGCTATCAATCAGTAACCGCGGTAAAATAATGCCCGCTTCTCCTATCAGGAAGCTGGTGCCTTTTGCAGAAGCCGCAAAAAAAAGAGGGATTACCATCTATCATTTAAACATTGGGCAACCGGACATAGAGACGCCGCCTGAAATATTAAAAGCAGTAAGAGCTTCTGATTTTAAAATCCTGGAATACAGCCACAGCGCGGGAAATGAAAGCTATAGAAATAAATTGGTTGAATATTATCAATCAGTAAATATCAATGTAGATCACAATGAAATTATAGTAACCACCGGGGGAAGCGAAGCAATTTTATTTGCATTTATGAGTTGCCTTGATGCGGGCGATGAAGTTATTGTTCCCGAACCATTTTATGCGAATTACAATGGATTCGCTGTTGCTGCGGGCGTAATCATCAAGCCGATTACTTCGCATATTGAAACCGGATTTGCGTTGCCTCCGATAGAAGAATTTGAAAAATTAATTACGCCACAGACCAAAGGAATTGTGATTTGCAATCCGAATAATCCAACGGGATATTTGTACAGCAAAGAAGAATTGGAAGTGCTGAAGGCGATAATATTGAAACACGATCTTTACTTATTTTCTGACGAAGCCTATCGTGAATTTTGTTACGACGGAACACATTTCAGCGCTATGAACCTGGAAGGCGCTGAAGAAAATGTAATTTTATTAGACACCATTAGTAAACGCTACAGTGCCTGCGGAGCAAGGATTGGCGCGCTGATAACTCATAATAAAGATGTGTTGCAAACTGCGATGAAATTTGCACAGGCCAGACTAAGCCCGCCGGGATTCGGACAAATTTTAGGCGAAGCTGCAGTTGATCTTCCTTCTGATTATTTTTTCGGGATCAAAGCGGAATACCAGTTGAGACGAGATACCATTGTAAAAAGATTAAACGAAATACCCGGCGTTTTTTGTCCGAACCCTGGCGGTGCATTTTACGCAATGGCGTCCTTACCCATCGATGATTCAGATGTTTTTTGTCAATGGCTGTTGAACTCTTTTGATTACAATGGCGCAACGGTCATGCTGTCTCCTGGCACTGGTTTTTATGGAACAGAAGGACTGGGAAAATCAGAAGTAAGGCTTGCTTACGTTTTAAATACTGATGCAATTAATAAAGCGATGGATTGTCTGGAGAAGGCGCTGGAAGTGTATCCGGGAAGAATTGGAAATCAATAAGAGAGGATTATCGAAGTGTCGTAATCCATTGGTAAAAAAACATTTAATTTTATGACATGGATAAAAAAGCCAAAATAAAATCCGGACTTATTTTCGGAATTGCAATGACCGGGTTTTATATTATACAAGGCTTGCTCACACAAGATAACCTGACTACAAGAAATATAATTATCACAATTGTCAGCTCATTAATTGGAGGCGTTTTTACGGGATTTTTATTTGGATGGATGATGGGGCTGCTGGCTAATTCTAAATATTTGACCAAAAGCATACACATTGAAACAGGCGTAAATGAGGCAATTGTATTTGAAACAGGCGCCAATCATTTTAAAGGGGCTGAAGCCGTAGGTGGAAAATTATACCTCACTAATCAACGGTTGGTGTTTAAATCTCATAAATTAAATATCCAAAACCATGAGCTGTCCATCCCTTTATCTGACATTGAAAACGTAGACAGGTACAAAGCTTTAGGGATTTCCAATAATGGCCTAATTGTGGAAACCATAAACCATACAATTGAAAAATTTGTAGTGCAAAAACCGGGCGAATGGATGGAACACCTGGCGGAAAAGAATGGGTCACAAAATTTCGCTATCCAGTGACCGCAACCCGCAATATCCAATTGTAAATTATACCAAAAATAAATCCGTCAGTAAACCAACTTTTATTCAACATTTCTATTTTGCTGCGAGGCTAAAACAGTCATTTATTTTTTCCAATTAAATACGCTTTCATTTTCTCATCATTAACGGTCGTCAAAAGAACTTTTTGTTTCCCTACGGTAATTAATTTTAAATCTTTTACATCTCCGTCTATTATCAGGTTACTTTTTACCGGCGGGACGGCTGTAAAATTTCCCTTCCCATTTCCTTTTAGCATTAAACCGTAAGAGGCATCATATCTTCCCGGCATCACGTTGGCCTGGTATTCATTTCCCGCCAAAATAATATCCTTGTTTCCGTCGCCGTCAGCGTCTGTATAAACCATCGCATTCACCGGCGCTATCTGCGCTTCTATTGGAAAAGGATGAAAAGTAAAATGATCTTTCCCATCATTTTCAAACCAGCCACTCCGGGCTTCGTTGCATTTAAGCACCAGCGCATTTTGCATCATTGGAGCCGTGAATATTTGATCCATTGTCGCGTTGGCATAAGCACTGTTGGTCTCAAATCTTTTTTTAATCGAAGGCATCTGGCGCGCCCAATCATCCAGAGATATTCCGGGCGATAAAACATATTTGCCGTCATTATTTTTGATATAATAACAAAGAATATCGTCTGTGATTCCTTTATTTTCAAAATCTTTTGCTATTAATTCTGCCGGCTGCTCCGCACTGATATGATAAGGATTATTCAGGCCAAGGTTACCTGCGATAATATCAAGATCACCATCGCCATCTACATCCGTTACCACAAGGCTTCTCCACATTCCGGAATAGTTTTGTAAGCCGGTTTGGTTGGTAATTTCAGTTAAGGTAGTGCCATTGTTTTTAAAAATTCTTATCGGGCCCCAGTCTGTTGCGATAATAAGGTCGGGCTTTTTATCATTATCAATGTCCACCCAGGCGGCGGCATTTATCAAACCAATATCCTCTAACGCCGGACAAACAGAAGCTGTTACATCGGTGAATTTTCCATGATCATTTCTCAAAATGTAACTACGCGGAGGAACTGGATATTTTCCCAACGCTACCCTGCCGCCAAGGAAAATATCTTCATCGCCATCGCCGTCGAAATCTGCTACAGCAATGGCCTTGGCCGGTGTGCGAATCAGTGGTGAAAATGCAAAACTGTCTTGTTTGAAATTTCCTTTGCCATCATTGAGGTATAATCGCGGTCGATAAAATGAGGAAGTAAGTTCAAACTCGCTGCTTCCGCCGGCGACTAACAAATCAGGGTAACCATCACCGTTAGCATCAAATAAAACGCTCTGCATGTCTTCCTCATATTTCTTTCCCGTTACCAAATCTTTTCCCTTAAAAGTTCCATTGCTTTGTTGCAGAAACACTTTTCCGGATTGATTAAAAGCGCCACCAATAAAGAAATCTTCTCTGCCATCGCCATTCATATCGCCCACACTTATGAAAGGCCCTTCCTGCGAATATTTTTGAAGAATCAAAGGCTGAATACCATAATCGAAATAAAAAGTTTCTTTGTGTTTGAAATCCGTTTTTAATTTTT
>JBDTHD010000134.1:0-5804 GCA_039937075.1 Ginsengibacter sp.
CGAAAGATAAAAAACAGCAACAGGAGTTTTTGCATAGGTGAATTGATTCACTGGGAATTACTGAATAGAATGAACCGGCTTTGTATTTTCTCTTCTGAAATAACTGCCCGTTAAGGCTGCGAAACCAGCTACCATCGCGCCAATTAGCGCGGTAACGAATATCAATAAAAAAGGGCTGTCTGTTTTAAAAATTAGCAAAGAAACGCGGTGCGCTAAAATATTGCCATTTTCGGTACTTATCCAAAAACTCAAAAATCCCCATAACAAAAACAACGAAATAAAACCACAAATAAATGAGGAAAGATGGCGTTGTTGAATGATAATAGAAACCAGGAATGCAACAACAGCAACGCTCCACCAGGGAAAATATAAACAGGCAAGAAAGCTGAAAAGTATAATTAAAATTCCTGAGACGATGAATTTCATATTGTTGGTTTATTCGTTAATTGTTTTACTAGGTTAATGGCTAATCCGTTGAATCTTTAAAAATTTATTCAATTAAAACTCATGGTCCATTTCACCCGTGCATCTTCCGCTTCGGAAGCTTTCATCATCCAAAGTTTATAATATTTTCCGGCCGCCCATTTATCAATAAAATTGTCATAAAATTTGCTTCCTGGGTTTCCACTTTCTCCTCCGGGATACACACCGTACGCTTCAGTTTCAGGCGTCAATGAAACCACCATTCTCCAACTTGGGCCATGCTGTGCTTTCGCCGCATTAATTGTATTCGTTCCGCCGCCTATTGGCAAATGCAACCGACTGAATGCATCCAACCGCGCAAGATGTTCCACATGCGTATCTTTATATTTTGCCCAATCCATTTTATCATTTTCATCAGCTTGCCTTATAACGGCAGCAGCCATTTTAAATGCGGCGGTTACATCGTCCGGCAACGTTTCTACATTAGCCGTATTGATATTGTCAAAAAATTTAAAGGCCGGATATTTATTGATATCATCCAACAATGTACTATTGTACGGCCAGAGCAATTGTAAACCAGATTTCAAAAATTCATCCTTCCAAACCACTGTTTCCAAACTGTCCCATGTTACCACAAATAAAGTAGCGCCTTTAGAATCCGGATCATTTTCAAAATTCCATTTTTTTAAAATATCAAAATACTTTTTTTCCTGCGGGCTTAATTTATCAACCTGCATATTTCTTATCAAAACAGGAAGCGCCGATTGACCAAAAATATTATAATTGCTCGTCTGCAGCTTCATCATATCCTCCGGCGTAATATTGTTCATACTTTCCAGTCTTTTATTAATTTCAATCGCACGGTAGGGAGGGAAATTTCCACCAAGGTAATAAGGATATGTAGTATCGGTGGGCATTTGGTTAGCGCTGCTTACAAATCCTCTTTCAGGATTCACGAGGTGTGGATTTTCATTTTGTGGAATCATTCCCTGCCAGAAATAACTACTGTCTGTTCCGGGCATAACAAAATCACCCTGCCGGTACCATTTTGCTGGAAATTCTCCCTGGTCCCAAATCGCAATATCACCGTTTTTAGAAGCAAAAATGCAATTTTGTCCGGGAGTGTGTAAGTATCTTATTGCCTCTAAATAATCATTATAATTTTTGGCTTTATCCAAAAGCATAAACATTTTTAATTCATTACTGGGATCGTGCGCTTTCCATCTTACTGCATAATCTTTTTTATTTGTATTTCTTCCACCACTAAAAGTTTTATCATACATCACAGGACCGATGTTGGTGTAAACAACCGTGTCAAGGTAATCTGGCTGCCCCTTTATTTTAATATCTTCAATTCTAAAAGTAGAAGGAACCCAGGTACTATCAAACCAATATTCTGTACGGCTTTTATCTTTAAATTTTACTTCGTAATAATCTCTTACATCACGCATGGCATTGGTAACCCCGAAAGCGCAACTATCATTAAAACCGATAATTACACCAGGCGCTCCAGGGAAACTGGCTCCATACACATTATAAGTAGGAGTGCTTATTTGCATTTCGTACCAGATAGAAGGAAGATTCAGTCCGAGATGTGGATCGTTACATAAAATCGGGTAACCACTTTTGGTTTTTTGTCCGCTTACCGCCCAATTATTACTGCCATTATCTTTGTCAGGTTTTTGTTCAGTAATGGTTGTAGAATCTTTATTATCATAATAAAGTGAATCAGCAGACGCCGGGATTTTTACGTGAATTGCAGGCGGTGGAAATATAGTTCCTTTTGGTACAATCGGGTCCAGCGAATCCATTATAATAGGATAAATTTTATCAAAATCTGCGGATGAAAAAATGGATTTTGCATTGGTCATTTCAAAATCATTTTCAGAACCAGCTAACTCTAAAGCCATATATTTTACAAAAAGAGCGGTTTTTAGGTTGGACCATTTTTCAGGTTTATATCCTAATAATTTATATTCAACCGGAAGCGTACTTTCTGTAAGGCTTTCAATGTAGGCGTTCACGCCGGCTGTATAACTATTGCATTGAGCAAGGGTTTGAGGATCCTTTTCAACTTCTTTTAAATTAATTTCAGCAGCATACACCATCCCAAGCCGTCTTTTATCGCGATCATAATCCATCGCCTTAGGGCCAACGATTTCACTCAATCTTCCGGCTGCTGCCCGTGTTTGAAATTCCATTTGCCACAGCCGGAATTTTGCATGAATATAACCTTGTACAAAAGACGCGTCATTGCTATTGTCAGCAAACACATGCGGAACAAGCCTTTCATCAAAATAAACCTTTACTTTTCCCTGCATTTGCGGGAAAGAAAGCTGGGCCGAATAATTTTCATCTAATGGTTCGGCATTTTGCCAAAGACCTTTTTGCGGACTTAATAATTGCCCTAGCGGAACCGGAAGCACCATCGTTGTATTAAACAACAATACCAAAACAATAGTGATAAAACCGTAAAGAATAACAGAAATAATTTTCATACCAACAGAGATATTAAGGTGTAAAATAAAGGATTTACAAAGTAATACGCAATTGATTTTTCTTAAGAGCTATAAAAAGATATTTATAACGAATAACAGTAGACGAACAAATACGGCAAATTCTTACTTTTTATGTATTTTGAAAGGAGATTAATTAATTGATTAAATGCCACAAATTATAATACCGCGGCACTTTTAGCGTTATTATTCTTTGACTCTGTCCTATGAATAAATTTACGATTATCCTTCTTCTCTTGTTAACCATTTCATTTCATTCGAAAGCGCAAAATTCTCTTTCTTCTGATGAATTATTTACAAATGCCAGGAATGCCGCATTTGAAGAAAAAAATTATGACAAGGCAAAAGAGCTTGCTTTCGAAGCTTTAAAAAAATCTCCCAATTATGCGGATATTGATATTTTTTTGGGAAGAATTTATTCATGGGATCATCAATACGATAGCGCGAGAATTCATTTTTCAAAAGTGCTCGATGCAAAACCAAATGAAGATGCAAGCGTCGCTTATGCCGATCTGGAATATTGGAATGATCATTATCAAAATTCATTGGAAATTTGTAACCTGGCTTTGACCGTTTTCCCGAATTCCGAAGCGCTTTTGTTGAGAAAGGCGAAGAATTTTAAAGCATTGAAAAGCTACAAAGAAGCCGCTGTTATTACTAAACAGATTTTAAAAATCAATAAAAAAAATACAGCAGCACTTGCTTTGGCAACATCCTTAAAAGATGCAATTTCTGTAAATAAAATTAGTATCAGTTATGAGAATTCTTCTTTTGATAAACAATTTGATAAAGCATGGAATTTAGGAAGTATTTCTTACGGAAGACAAACAAAATTGGGAAGTATTATTGCCAGGGTAAATTATGCGAACCGGTTTTCTGCAAACGGTTTGCAGGGAGAAGTTGACGCTTATCCACACATCAGTAAAACTTTTTACGGTTATGTAAATTTTGGCTATTCTGGCGATGTCGGAGTTTTTCCTGAATACAGGGCAGGCTTTTCTTTATATGCTAATTTGCCGAATAGTTTTGAAGGGGAAATAGGATTAAGATATTTATATTTTACAAGTGCCACCAAGATTTATACGGCTGCAATTGGTAAATATTGGAAGAGTTTTTTATTCACAGCGCGCACTTATATTACACCATCAACAACAGATGTGTCACAGTCCTACAGCATCGCTGCGCGATATTTTGTAAAAGGTGCTGATGATTATATCGGACTCACAATCGGCTCTGGAATTTCTCCGGATGATAACAACCAAAATATTCAATATAGCAACAAGCAAAACAAACTTTCTTCCCGAAAAATCTCTGCAGATTTTAATCATACTTTTTTAAAATGGAATATTATTTCATTAAGCGCAGGAATAATTAACCAGGAATATCAGCCTTCCGTGAGAGGCAATCAGTTTAATATTTCGGGGGGATTGAGTCATCGGTTTTAGTTTTCAATGGATTAAAATCCTTTGTTACAAAATAAAATCGAGCCTACGGCTCTGCAACAAATTAAATCTTGAAATAAGCGTTGCTATAAGGCATTTCTTTATACGTTGAATCAATCAATTTTTAGTAAACAAATAAATAATGATGATTCCTATTTTAGGTTTTTAAAAATCTATTAAAAAAAATAAATCTTAAAAGAATATTTTAAAATAAAAGGAAGCTGCAAAACCTTAGTAGTAACCGATAATAAACTTCGTGCTCACCTTATTACATTATTAAAAACCTTTTTTTAGAAATGAATTAGAAGGTCATACGGTTTTTGAATAGAATCGTTTTTCTACTAAGGTTAAGAAGGAATTTCTTATTCTGCGCTTATTTAATCAAAATATTCACCAGGCAGTAAAACAACAAAAAACGTAAATTTTTATTTCGCTCATGGAAATTAAATGAGAATACGCATGAAAATCCTGGATTAGAGTTCCCAAAAATAAAAAGAATCTATTTTATCAAAAGGCTATCAGGCATTAAGGACGCACCATTAACAATAGTTGCATTCTTTTGTTTAAACCTTGCGAAAGCCGCCTTCAGCTTGCTTTTCTCGGCTTCATTATCAACCGGGTCCAGATACATTTTATCGCTTATTTTATATAATTCATCATTGTGAAGCATATAATCGTCCATAATAAAATCAACAATGTCATTTTTAGTTTGCATCAGCGGATACGCATGAATATTCCTGAAATTATGTGCGGTGTCCAATCCCGAACCCGTCCAGGTTGCCTTTTCAGGAATTTTAAAATGATATTGATGTTTCAGGAATATTAAAAGTGACGGTGTAATATCATAATGCGTGTTTACCGCTTTAAATTTTTGTGCGCGTTTCAGCATCGGTGAATAAATAATTAAGGGAACGTGATACCTGTCAATCTTGGTAGACATTGGTATTTCCGGCATTCGATGATCGCCGGTAATTACAAAAATTGTATTTTGAAAACCTGGTTTTTTTCTATAATTATTAATAAAATCTCGGATGGAATTATCCATATATAGTATGGTTGCGTATTGGTCTTTATAACGACGATGCTCTTGTTTTTGCGCTTCGGTAAAATTCAATTCCTGCATGCGCTGTTCAAATTGTTGAAGAAATTTATCTTGCCCATTTACCAGGAAAGGACTGTGGGTAGATAATGTCATCACCGCATCCAATACAGGCCCTGTTATTTTACTATTCTCTTCAATAACTCTTGAAAGAACCTGGTCATCGCCGTATCCCCACGTGAACCCACTTTCGCTTTTCGGCATTTTAATGTAATCCGACGAAAATGTTTTTTCATCAAATACATTTCCTCCATCCATTTTCACTATCATGCTCATGTTATCAAAACTGGCATCGCCGCCATAAAAGAAATTAGTTTTATAGCC
>JBDTHD010000135.1:0-8327 GCA_039937075.1 Ginsengibacter sp.
TACGGCAAAAAACGCACAGGCATTGCCGTTACAGATCCATTAAAGATAATTGCCACGGGCCTTACTACGGTAGATTCGCCTGAATTGATTTCTTTTTTGAAAAATTATTTTAAAGAAGAAGAGGTTGAATTAATTGTAATTGGTGAGCCCAAAAATTTAGATGATTCAGATACCCATGCTACTCCGCTGGTAAAACAAATTATCAAAAAATTAGAAAAGGAATTCCCGCAAATACCAATTAAGACTGTAGACGAACGCTTTACTTCTAAAATGGCCAAACAGGCAATGATTGATATGGGAATGAAAAAAAAAGACAGAAGAAATAAAAGAACCGTTGATGAAATAGCCGCTACGATTATGTTGCAGGAATATATGAGTATTTACTAGTATCAAATTCGTTTGAAATTCTGTAAATTTGCACTCCGTTAATAAATTTTAATTGTTGTATGGTTCTTCCGATAGTAGCTTATGGTAATCCTGTTTTAAGAAAAGTAGGTGTCGATATTACTCCTGCTTATCCTGGTTTAGAAAAACTGGCAGCGGATATGTGGGAAACCTTGTATAACAGCAAGGGTGTGGGATTAGCAGCTCCGCAGGTAAATAAAGACATTCGTCTTTTTATCATTGATAGCGTACAAATAATTGAGAATCTTGATGTCGATGAAAAAGATCTTTACCCCGGAGACGATGGCTACAAAGGTATTTTTATAAATGCCCAGGTTGAAGAAATTCATGGCGAAGAATGGCCCTACAATGAAGGTTGTCTTAGTATTCCTAAAATAAGGGAAGATATTTTGAGAAAAGAAAGTGTTACTATTCGTTTCCTGGATGAAAACTTCGCAGAACACAGCAGGACTTTTATAGGAATAACCGCCCGCGTTATCCTTCATGAATATGATCATATTGAAGGAAAGCTTTTTATTGATTATCTGAAACCGCTTAAAAAAAGCTTGCTAAAAAGGAAACTAAACGATATTTCCAGGGGAAAAGTTTCAGTGGATTATAAAATGGCATTTCCTAAATAAAACGCTATTCTGCGTTTTTAAATTATTACATTTTTCTCAACATTTTAAGATTTAGTTTAGTGTATGATTCAGAAGATTTTTGCACTTTTCTTTCTACTGCTACCTTCTCTTTTTATTTTTGGCCAGAAAGAAAAAGACAGCACGATAAAAGTGGACGAAAACTATATCACGCTTTCTGAAATAGTTATCAACAGGAACCTTGATGTGGCTTCATTTATTCAAAAAGTGAAAAATGATACTACATTTTATAAAGCATTTCGAAATCTTCACATTATTGGTTACACTGCCGATAATAATATCAAAATGCTAGATAAAAATGGCGGCGTACTGGCTTCTTTGCACAGCAAAACCAAACAGATAAGAACCAGAAACTGTCGGAAAATGGAAGTCCTAAATCAAAAGGTAACCGGCGATATGTGTGACAAGAACGGAAATTTTAATTATTACACTGCGCAGATGTATGCAGGTCTTTTTTTCACAAAAGATTCTGTCTGCGGTGAAAATAATATTGTAAAAGGACACGAATTTTCAACCAATGGATTAAGCGGAATCGACAAACATAAAGAACAATTAAAGATGTTGTTTTTTGATCCCGGAAAAAAAATAAATGGACTTCCTTTTATCAGCAATAAAACAGAAATTTTTGATCCGTCGATGGCTGATAATTACAACATGAGTATTGACTACCGCATTTACGATTCTATTCCGTGTTATATATTTACGGTAAGTGTGAAAGACAATAAAAAAAATAATGTCGTAATAGACGAAATGACAACCTGGTTTAATTCAAAAACTTTTGAAATTGTAGCAAGAAATTATGAATTAAGTTATGATGCAGGCGTTTATGATTTTAATGTAAAAATGGAAGTTAAAATGACAAAAGTTGGACAACTTCTTGTGCCTTCTGTACTACGTTATGACGGCAATTGGAAAGTTGTTTTCAAAAAACGTGAACGAGGCACTTTTACCGCAAATCTTTTTGATTTTAAGAATTAGAATTCAGGTCTCCAGAAATTTTAAGTTCCTTTTTATTCCTGCAAATTTCGCACGTTTGATTGGAGATTTTTTGAAAATAATCTTGAATGATTCCTCCGTCATTTCTTCCCAATCATTTTTAGAAAAATTCAATATCTCATTTATTGGCGTAAATTCAATTTCATTGTTTGGCTTTGAAAAACGATTCCACGGACAAACATCCTGACAAATATCGCAACCAAAAAGTTTATCTTCAAATTTGCCTTTCATTGCCTCTGGAATAAGTGTGTCTTTCAGTTCGATAGTAAAATAAGAAATGCATTTACTTCCGTCAATCACTTTATCAGGAAAGATCGCGTCAGTAGGGCAATTATCAATACATTTAGTGCAGCTTCCGCAATAATCTTTTATAAATGGATCATCGGCTTCTAATTCGAGATCAGTCATTAATGTGGCGATAAAAAAAAACGAACCGTTATTCTTAGTTATCAAATTTCCATTTTTACCTACCCAGCCCAAACCGCTTTTTACTGCCCAGCTTCTTTCAAGAACAGGGGCGCTATCCGTAAAGCCGCGGCCATGAATTTCACCAATATTTTCTTTTATTAATTGCAAAAAGATTTTAAGCTTTTCTTTTATTACTTCATGGTAATCTTTCCCATAAGCATATTTTGAAATTTGAGGTGCATCAGCATTTTGTTGTTCAGAAGGGAAATAATTAAGCAATAATGTAATCACCGATTTAGCGCCGGGAACCAATTTAGAAGGATCAATTCTCAGGTCAAAATAATTATTCATGTATTCCATCTTTCCGTTAAACCCTTTATTGAGCCAGGATTCCAGCCGCTTTTCATCTTCATCTAATTTTACAGCTTTTGCTATGCCGCAATAGTCAAATCCCAACGAAATCGCACTCTTTTTTATAAATTCAGTATGTTTTGTTTTTATTACCATGGAGAATTGCAAAAATACTTTCTTTGAACCAGTCGCAGGTTTTCAACTTGTTATTTCTCCACCGATATCTTTTGAAATTTCCTCAAAATTGTGTTGATCGATTTTCGATTAAATGATTATTGCTAATACAACTTTAGCATAAAAAGAAAATAAAAATTCCTAATATTTGTTGGTTTACTATTAACCCTGAATTTTGCAAGACAAAATTGTTCAGACAAAATATCCTTCCAGTTTTTCTTTAATCTTCTCGGGTAGAATGGAGCGCTTCTTTGTTTTTGCATCCAGGAAATACAAAGTGACATCGCCAATATTCAGCAATTCATTTTCCTGGTTATAAATTTCATTATAAAAAATAATTTTAGAATGTAAAGGCATTTCCTTCACCATAGTAACTACCGTAATTAAATCATCATATAACGCCGGACGTAAAAAGCGGCTATGCATCTCCGTTACAGGCATTATTATACCGGCATCCTCTATTTCCTTATACGTTAAACCAAGGCTGCGCAAAGCTTCTGTCCTTCCTATTTCATAAAGCTGTGCATAATTTCCATAATACACTACGCCCATTTGGTCCGTGAGTGCATAATGAATTCTTATCTGGGTTTTGGATGTAAACATTTTCTAAATTTCTAAACAATCGTCTAAACTTTCTAAACAATTCTTCTAAACTATCCTCCCTATTTTCCTATCATTGCATCCACACTTATTCTTCCCGGACCGCATAATAAAATAGTGAAGCTTGCAGCAAGATATATCGCTCCTCTTTCGCCAGGTCCCAGAATTTGTCCACTGCTGGCTACAACAACTACAACAGCCATTGCAATGATAATAGGGATACACGCAAATCGCGTAAACAATCCGAGAATCAAAAATATAGAACAGATTAACTCTGCAAAAATTACTAATGATAATGATAACGTAGGACCCAAGTGAATAAAGTTCATAAACTTATAACGGAGAGAATGGAATGCGATCAATTTACTATAACCATGGCTGGCAAGAAGAATTCCTAAAACAACCCTCAAAATAAACATGCCGATATTGAATGAAGCATTTGTATATTTTGTGGACAAAAATTTACTCATGTCTTTTTATAATTGTATTAACAAAGATTTGTGCAATTTAAAGTGTTTTTAATATCATTCAAATATTTTTGAATCAACAATAGTGAAATGGTGTTTGTATTTTTGCGCGAAGCAAAAAATAGAATTCCAACTAAACTATTTCTTTATTTTATAAGTCAAATTTGAAAATAAAAATTATAAAATTAATGACGCGCATTTTTCTTCCCATCCTTCTCACTCTACTTTCTTTTTCGGGTTTTTCGCAAGCGAATTATTTTGTAACCGATCCTCAGAAAGATTTTAAAGAAGCACAGGAATTGTTTATCAAAGGAGAATACAGCCTGGCATATCCTCTCTTGAAACCATTGCAGGATAAATATCCTGAAAACACAAAGAGCAGTCATGCAAATATTAACCAGGATGTAGAATATTATTTTATTGTTTGCGAATTGAAATTAAACCAGCAACCCGCTGCCGATGATGCCAAGCGCTTTATCGACGCAGCTAATAACGAACCCCGTCAGCAATTGATGAGCTTTCACCTCGCCCAATATTATTTTACCAGAAATGATTTTGCAAGGGCGGTAGTTTACTATGAAAGAGCAGGGTACAATAATTTAAGCAATGAAGAAATAGCTGATGCGAAATTTGAATTGGCTTATTCTTATTTTAAAGTAGGACAGTTCAATAACGCGAAACCATTGTTTAACGAAATTCACCAACTTCCCGATAATAAATATTATTACGACGCTAATTATTATTATGGATTTTTGAGCTACCAGGACAGAGATTATAATAATGCATTGGCTTCTTTTCAAAAAGTAGAATCAATTCCGAAATACCGCGGGCTGGTTCCTTACTATATCGCACAGATTTATTATTTCCAGGGAAACAAAGACCAGGCTCTGCGTTATGGACAAAGTAAGCTTGGTCAAAATGATATCAACAACCGGCAGGAATTGAATTTATTAATGGGGCAGATTTATTTTGAGAAAAAAGATTTTGCAAAAGCGTTGCCTTCTCTGGAAGCTTATGTAAAAAACAGCGATAAAGTTTCCAAAGAAATAATGTACGAATTAAGCTATTGTTATTACAATGCCAATGAAGTAGACAAAGCAATTGAAGGCTTTAAACAATTAAGCAATGAAAAAGATTCACTCGGCCAGAATTCAATGTACCTTCTTGGAGATTTGTATTTAAGAACAGGACAAAAAGAAAACGCAAGAAATGCCTTTTTATATAGCGCCGATAATAACAGCAACCGGAAGCAACAGGAAATATCAAGGTTTAATTACGCGAAACTTTCTTACGAATTAGGCTACCTGGATGTGGCTTTGAGTTCGATGAATAAATTTCTTGACCTCTATCCGCAATCACCTTACGCCAACGAAGGGAAAGAAATTATTATCAACCTTTTGGCAAATACGAACAATTATGCGGAAGCGCTTTCCTTGTATCAATCCTTTGGAAATCCGACTCCAACAATGAAAACAATTTATCCGAAGATACTTTTTGGGCGTGCCACCGAATATATCAACGGACAGCAATTAAATGAAGCCGATGATTTGCTTACCAAGGTTATCAATGACCCAAATGCAGGGCCTGTATTGCCTTTTGCTGATTTTTGGAAAGGCGAAGTTTCGTATAGGCTTAACCGTTATGATGAAGCCATAAAATATATAAATAATTATCTTCAATACGGCGGCTTACAAGGTGAAGCTAATCCGACAGATGCGCGCTATATTCTTGGTTACAGTTATCTGAACCTTGAAAATTATTCACAGGCGCTGGCTAATTTTAAACGGGTCGCACCTGTAGTTTCCCCGCAATCATCAACGCTTCAGCAGGATGCTTATGTAAGAACTGCGGATAGTTATTTTATGCAAAAAAATTACAGCACTGCCAAAAGCATGTACCAAACTGTGATTAGTGATGGATTGGGACAAAGTGATTATTCCTTATACCAGGTTGCGCTAATTAACGGAATTAATAATCCGGCAGAAAAAATTAAAACATTTAATACACTCACAGAACGTTATCCACAAAGTGATTTGGTTTCTGAATCTTATATGCAGATTGCGAATGCTTACATGGTTCAGGAAAAATTCAGGGATGCCATTCCTTATTTGAATAAAATCCTGGATATAAAATCTGCCGCAAGCCAATATCCAAAAGTGTATTTAAAATTAGGACTCGCTAATTATAACCTTAACAACAATGATGAAGCTTTGAAAGATTATCAAACACTGGTAAGCCAATATCCGCAATCGCAGGAAGCGAACGAAGCGTTGGATAATATGAAAAATATTTATGTAGAAATGGGCAAGCCCAATGATTACGTAGCATTTGTTCAGAAAACGGGAAAAGTAATCAGCATTTCGGAAGCGGATTCAATTACTTATGCCGCAGGAGAATTACAATATACCAATAATGATTGCGCGTCAGCAATTAATTCATTTAACAATTATCTCAGCAAATATCCACAAGGGGCTTACACGCTTAATGCGAATTTTTATAAAAGCGAATGCTATTCAAAAAATAAAGATTGGCAAAATGCAGTTACTGGTTATCAGGCAGTTTTAACGAAAGGTGCAAGCCCTTTTGCCGAGAGGTCGGCTTATGCAGCTTCAAGAATATTTTATTTTGAATTAAAAGATTATCCGCAATCAAAAATCTATTTTTCAAAATTATTAGAATTAGCTACAACACCCGAAAATCAGTTAGAGGCCCTTCGTGGATTGGTTAGAAGCTATTATCAAACCAAGGATTTCGCACAAGCCAATGATATCGCCAAAGAATTGCTTACTAAAAAGGGAATCAGCACAGATGATAAAGCAATTGCCAATTTAGTTTTAGGAAAATCGCTCCAGGTAAATAATCAATGTGATGATGCAATTAAAGCGTTTAAGCAAGTTTCGGCGATTAATAAATCTGAATGGGGCGCCCAATCACGTTATGAAACAGCGGATTGTTATTACACCCTCAATCAGCTTCCTGTAGCGGAAAAAGCTGCGCTCGACGTAATAAAAGTTACAGGCTCTTACGATTACTGGGTGGCGAAAGCTTACATTTTATTGGGTGATATTTACCTACAGGAAAAAGATTATTTCAATGCAAAAGCAACTTATAAAAGCGTAGCCGATAATACTACAATTCCCGATTTGAAAAAAGAAGCGCAGGATAAATTAAATGTAGCTATTTCGGAAGAACAACAAAATTCAAAAGTAGAAGCTACTCCTTCAAATAGTAAATAAGAAATTCAAAAATAATTATTGAATATGTTTAAACAAGCGATGATAAAAAATTCTTTAAATAAAATAATTTTCATTTTGCCTTTGTGTTTTTTATTTAGTGCATTGCATGCGCAGGATACCACCCGGAGGCAAACGATAGAAATCACTTCTTCTTATAAACCATCATTGAGGAATACGGTAAAAATCAATTTATACGCATCCCCTATTTCCGCGGATACGTCACATCCGAGGCTTGCCTATAATATTCCCCCCGAAAATTTATTTTTTGCCTATCAGCCCGTTTCTCTAAAACCACTTTCGTTGCAAGCAGATACGTCATTAAAACTTGGGCAGAGAAATGAATTGAAATTGGGTTATGGAAATTTATCAACGCCTTACGTTTCCGGCGGTTTTAGCTTTGGCGACGGCAAACACAATTTGGGAAATATTTATGGAAACTATATTTCTTCACGAGGTAAAATTCAGAACCAGGATTTTAGTGAATGGAATGTAAAAGGAACAGGCAGCATTTTTTCAGCAAAGAATGAAACGTACGCCGGGGTTGAATTTGCAGAACATGAATATTATCAATATGGATACGACCACGCGCTGTATAATTTTGACAAAGGCATTCTCAGAAGAAGCTACCAGGATTTTTCCGTAAACGTTGGATTTAGAAATATTGCCACTAATGATTTAGGAATTAACTATGATCCTCATCTTGAAGTGCATGAATTTTCCCGGGAAAACAAAGCCAATGAGACAACTTTAATTGTTGATATTCCGGCGGAAAAAAGATTTTCTGATGCGGTTTCTTTTAAAATAGCAGCGCTTGGTAATTTTGATAAATACAACCTCAAAAATTCTGCCACTACTACTTCTGTTTCTAATAATTTATTTCAATTGGCTCCTGAATTTATTTATTACAGTGATATGTTTACATTCCACGGTGGCCTTACACCTTCGTGGAATAATAATACTGTTTCTGTGTTGCCCAACATCTATGCAGAAGCGCAGTTGCAACACAATATCCTGATGCTACAGGCTGGCTGGGTCGGAAAATATATCTCTAA
>JBDTHD010000136.1:0-5247 GCA_039937075.1 Ginsengibacter sp.
GGGTATTGCTCATAAAAAAACAGGTACAATTTCCACAATCCGGAAAACGCAAGACACGCGAAAAACAAATTGATTACTGCGTAACTTCCAAAGGAAATAAAAGAAAAAAGAGCGTCTAAACGAATAATCATATAGTTGGATTCGTCCCTGAAATACCCCTGGTTGTATGGATTCTTTACCAATGAAAGATCAAAATCTTTTCCTGGTTTAAAAATGTATTTAAAATTAGAAGCGTCTTTTAAGATAAGATGGTAGAGATTATTTCCTTCGCATTGGTATAAAACGGTGGTATCTCCTAAAGTCAGATAAGAATAATATAAAACGAATAAAACGCTTGCAAATATCTTTATCCAAAATCCCTGGCGGTGATATTTTCGCAATAATGGTTCGGAATATTTTTTTCTCTTATGCCTAAAAAAAAGGTAAAGAAAAAAAATATAAATGGGGGCCAGAAGGAAATCAACATAATCCATTTTCGAATTTTAAGCCTTGTTCAATTCCCGTATAGGATTTCTTTCTGAACTATAAACAGGAAATCCTAATGACCTAAAAGCCAACTGAAAATAATAAATTATTTTATGCTGCTTTTTAACGGATAACCTTTGTAAGATTAATGTGGGCGTGGCTTCGCAATTATTGCTCAGCGCATCTTTAACCGGCCAAAGCATAAAATTTATTTTCTTTAGCTTGTTACTTTTTTGAAACAAAAGTATTATTCCTGAAAAAGAAACCAGGAAAATAAGATACATCGTAAACGCTGCTATTGGTTTACCACTATATCGTGTTTTTAAAATATGAAAGCGGTTTCTTACATAAAAATACATTTTCCAGTTGCTCTTATAATCCCAATCATTTTTATACGAATAAGCACTTGCCGGATGATAATGAATACTATTTGCTTTTGTATAAAACGGGATTTTATGTTTGGTAATAATCCGATGATAATATTCTGTTTCATCGCCCCAAATAAATAATTCTTTTTTCGGTAAGCCTACTTTTTTTATGATTTCCCTGTGAAGTAAAGTTCCATTAAACGGGTGTGCAAAATTCTGTATTATTTGTTCGTTTACTTCCTTAATACCTGAGTAATTTCCGGTTTTCCATACAAAACTATTCTTGTCTTCTTTGTTAATAACAGCGCAATTGCGTAAACACAATTTTTCATCGCTATTTTCCAAAAGATTTGCCAGTGCATCTTCTTTGGAGTAACCATCATCGTCCATTAACCATATCCAATCATAGTTCTTTTTATAAGCCAGGTTTATCCCCGTATTAAATCCACCACCCGAACCCGTATTTTTCTGTGTAACAAATTCCAGATCTTTTTGTTCGCGAAGCCAGCTTTCTGTATTATCGTTGCTTCCGTTATTAACAACCAGGATTTTATCAATTTTACGGGTTTGATTTCTGAGCGCTTCGATACATTCACTTAATAATTTCTGCCGGTTATAAGTTACAATTACAGCAATAACTTTTTCCATGGGGTTAGATATTTGGAATTAATAATACTTTAACTCCATCAAAAACGACAAAAGAGGAAATCTTATTGTTAATACAGCCTGGAAATGAAATAATTATTTTTCTTCATTTGGAAAAACAGGCCGTGCAGTATTGTTTGAAAAAGAATGTAAAAATAGTTTCGAAAAGTCAATTGCCTCACTGATAACGTGATGCATATCCATATAGCGATAAGTTGCTAAACGTCCCAGGAAGGAAATATTATCAAGTGTTTCAGCTTTTTGCCTGTATTTATTTAGTATTTTTCTGTCTTCTGCCAATCTTTTTGGATAATACGGAATGTCACTTACACCGGTTTCTTTACTGAATTCTTTATAAATGATGGTTTTTTCATGCCTTTCCCAAGGCATAAAATGTTTGTGCTCTGTAATTCTTGTAAAAGGAATAGTTTCATCACAATAATTCACCTGAACCGCGCCCTGGTAATCCCCATCATGCACCTCAGATTCAAAAGTGACAGTTCTGTATCCGAGCTTTCCAAATTCATAATTAAAATAACTATCAATCGGGCCAGTATAAAAAATGTGATCATAACAACTTACATCCTGGCAGGATGTAAGTTGTTTATTAAGATGAATATGAATATCCGGATGTCCCAATATTTTTGTCATAAGGTGCGTGTAGCCTTCCAGAGGAATTCCCGTATATACGTTGTTATGATAGTTGTCATCATAGTTAAATCTTACCGGAATTCTTTTTAAAATTGAAGCGGGTAAATCCTTTGGGTCGCAACCCCATTGCTTTTTAGTATATCCATAAAAAAAGGCGTAGTATAAATCTTTTCCAATAAAAGCCAAAGCCTGTTCTTCAAAATTTTGTGGTTCCGTGAAGCTTTTATCAGAAAGCGACTCTAAAAAACATTTCGATGTTTTTGGCGTGAAAGCTTTCTTAAAAAATTGATTTAAGGTGAAAAGATTAACCGGAAGCGAATATACATCACCGTTATACACGCCTTTTACTCTGTGGACATAGGGCCTGAATTCACAAAAAGAATTTACATAATCCCAGATTTCTTTTTTATCAGTATTAAAAATATGAGGACCATAACGATGCACCATTATTCCGGTTTCTTCATCGCGCGAGGTGTGGCAGTTACCGGCAATATGATTTCTTTCTTCCCAAATATCAATTTGGCAATCTAGTTTTTTGGTAAGTTCATGCGCTAATACAGCGCCCGAAAATCCGGAACCTATAATAAGAAACCTTGCAGGCATAAAGAAAATCTCTATTTCTTATTATGAACGATTCTGTGATACAGATATTGCCAGAAAGTGGGATGATGCCATAATTTACTTTCTGAATTATTGGTAAAAAAGACAACGTCATCTTTAAAAATATCACTAATTGCCTTTTTTAAAAAAATGATTCCTTCCCCTAATTGTAATAATGGATAGGTAGAAAAGTTGTCCTTATTAGTAATTTCAATTTTGCTTTGGTAAATAATTTTACCAGTATCAATTCCTTTGTCAACAAGGTGTACGGTAACTCCGCAGTTTTCTAAATCGTTGTTTACATTGGCCCAATAGGCGCCGTGTACATTTCTATATTTTGGAGTAACACCTGCATGAATATTTAAAAATTTTACCGGGATGGAATTTAAAATATTTTCATTAATAATTCTTGTGCCATTAACAACCACCAAATCCGGTTTCAACTTCTTTAGTATTGAAATAGTTTCTGAATTATTGATTGATTTTAAATGAACTACTTTTTTAAATGGAGGAGAACTTTCATCCAATCCAAAATCTTGTAAAATTTCTCTTTTTCTTTTACGCGAAGACCATTGTAAATATCTGGCAATTGAAAGTTGAAATAATATTTGCCCTGCTACTTTTCCTGCTCCTAATTTTTTTACTCTTTTTTTTAAAAATTGAATAATCGGCACAGGTTCTTCAAGAAGAATTGCTAAAATTTCATATTCCTCTTTTAATGAATTATAAAGGATGTTGGTAGATTCTCCCTTACCCGCAAGCATCACTAATTTTTTTTTATCCATTATTTATTTCCTTTGCCAATTGCTGCATATTTACACTTTCAAAATTATACTCTTCATTTAATTTTTTGTAGTGAATTAATATTTTTTCCAGGAAGGAAAAATTCTCTAAAATATTATTTCCAAAATTATGCGGATGCCACCAAAGATGATAAGCCAATCCATTTTTAGCTGCATGGCTCATGCTGCTGGTTATTCTTTTTAATCTTAAATTTTCAAAACTTTTGAGTGATTTGGAATATGGCCTTAAAAACCGGCTGGACGGGATATTTACAATTTTATATTTTCTCATATCGTCAGAAGAATAGCAGTTAAATCCGCTGAGATTAATATAGGAATCCAGTAACCTGAAAGGACGTCTATACGCCACCATAGATCCGTGGGTTTCTGAAGAAAAAAGCCATGATTTTTCATTTCCCCTGAACGAGGTAAACCCCATTTCCACACAAATATTTATATACTTTTCATCAATTTGATTACGCGGAAATACAAAACTTTTCAAATCAATTCCTTGACTTTCTGCAACTCTTTTTGCCGCTATCGTATCTTCCCTGAAATCCTCTTTCGACTGTCCTTTTTCAAGACAATAATAATGTGAAAAACTGTGAGAACCTATTTCCTGGCCTGATAATTTAATTTGCTGAACAAGGCTTCCTGCTAAATGAAATGGATCGCTGTTTTCATTTTCACCGACGGATTTAAAACCATCCGTATAAGGAGATAAGCGGGTATTTAAGTATGCGGGTTTTCTTTCCGGTAAATTACTGACGAGCTCTTTTTTTGTATGAAAAAATAAAAACCCAACTGTGGCAAACGTAGCGTTGATCTTATATCTTTTAAACATCTCCAGGCATAACGGAATCACTTTTTTTACGCCCTCAAGATGATTTCTATAATCCTGAAGCTGAACCACATCGCGCACACCCCAGTAAATTTCAAAATCAAGTGAAATAATAAATTTACCGTTGTCCATTAAAACAATATTAATTTAAAAAATTGAATTCTCTTATTTAAATAAACTTATTTTGCCTAATTCAAAAAACGACAGAAAGTGCAAAAATGAAAAGGGAATTTGAAAGGTTGCCTTCTAAAATTATAAAAACAGAAAACCGCGATATTTATATTTTTAATATCGATGGAGAAAATATTGACCAGAAAGTGGTGGATGAATTTGGCGAAGAATGGTTGAAATTTTTTGAGCACGATGGCGATCTTATAAAAAAAGGTGGCGAGGAATATTTTGATATCTTAAATGACAAAATAATAAATACTAAAACCTACGTGTTAGACGTCGGATGTGGAACAGCAAGGTGGACAAAATTTTTAACTTCGAAAGTCAACTTTATCGAAGCTGTCGATCCAAGCAACGCTATTTTTGCAGCAGATAAATTATTGGGGAAAATACAAAATGTTCGGTTATCAAAAGCTTCCATCGAAACACTTCCCTTCGCAGATGAAACGTTCGACTTTGTAATGAGTATCGGCGTCTTACATCATATTCCAAATACCCGAAAGGCACTAATTGACTGCGTAAAAAAAGTAAAAAAGGGCGGTTACTTTTTTGTTTATCTCTATTACAACCTGGAAGGAACCAGCGTTTTTTATAAAGCTCTTTTTAAATCAAGCGATTGGGTTAGAAAAATTGTTAGCCGTCTTCCTGGTAAGGTAAAACATATTGTTTACGACATACTTGCCGTTATTTTTTACATGCCATTTATTTTAGTTGGAAGACTTTT
>JBDTHD010000137.1:0-2219 GCA_039937075.1 Ginsengibacter sp.
CGGTGGCAAAATAATCCACAAGGCTTTGAATTTTCTCATTGGTTTTTGTTGACGAACTTAATTCCGATACTAAACTGGCAAACAATTCTAACCCTGAACTGTTGATTAATTCAAAAGATTTTTCCTGAGATGTTATTTCAAGTTCTTCATTCATGCGCTTTCTTTTTCTTCTGGTTTTATTTCTAAAGGAGAATCCGTTTCTTCGTCCTCATCGCCAAATTGTGTTTTCACTTCGGCCGCTTCTGCAATATTTTGTTCATTCAGATACCTGCTAAACGCAGCCTGAAAACCATGCGTTACAAAAACTTTTTCTGCGCCGGTTGCCTTTACTGTTTGTAAAAGCGAACTCCAATCTGCATGGTCGCTCAATGCAAATCCCGCATCTACATTTCTTCTTCTTGCGTTCCCGCGAACCTGCATCCAACCGCTGCAAACGCCGATAGAATAAGGATTAAATTTTTTCATCCACGAAGTACCTTCCGCGCCTGGCGGTGCAACTACTACCGTTTTTTTCAATAATTCTTTCGGCGTTTCAGGAGTAATTCTTACTACAGGCTTTAAATCAAACCCCGCATCTATCAAAGTTTGTTGCATATTGTAAATAGCGCCGTGTGCAAAAATAGTTTGCGTAGTTTCTTTAATCGCTTGTAATACCCGCTGGGCTTTGCCTAAGCTGTAAGCTATTAAAATACTTGTCTTCCCGTTTTCTTTATTTTTATTAATCCAAGTAATGATGTCGTCATAAATTTCCTGTTGTGGTTTCCATTTATAAATAGGCAAGCCAAAGGTGGATTCTGTAATAAATGCATTGCATTTTACCGGTTCGAATTTGCCGCTTATTCCATCGTCTTCTGTTTTATAATCGCCACTTACTACCCAAACTTCATTGTTGTATTCCACCCTGATTTGTGAAGAGCCAATGATATGCCCGGCAGGATGAAAAGAAACTTTTACGCCATTTATATTTATCGTTTCATTCCATTCCGTAGTTTGATAATTGTTGTCTCCAAGCCGCAATTGGAGAATCGGTTTAGAGAATTTGTGAATCAAATAATATTTGCTTCCAAAGCGGGAATGGTCGCTGTGGCCATGAGTTATAACCGCACGCTCCACAGGTTTCCATGGGTCAATATAAAAATTTCCTACTTCGCAAAAAAGTCCTTTGTCAGTAAACGAAATGAGTTGGGTCATAGAATACAATTTACAAAAAACCTGCCTGATTTTTTGTAAATGGCCAGGAATTGGCATGAATTATTTATCGCAGTTTTAAGAAATTCTTTTTCTATTAAAATGAAATAAGAATATTAATTATTTCCCTGGCTGCCGCACAGGCAGGGTTGTTAACTGATGTCCTACTTGTATTGCATGTATTTCGGATTATAAAAAATTTACTTAACATTGCTGATGCACATCGTTATCGCTCCAAACGCTTTTAAAGGTAGCTTTACATCTGGCGAAGCAGCAAAAAGTATCGCTGCCGGTTTAAAAAAAAGCAAACTTTTCTGTACAGTAAAACAAATTCCTATAGCAGATGGCGGCGACGGAACTGCACATCTAATTTCAAAAAAGATGGGTGCAAAAGGTTTTAAATTAATTGTTCATGGACCATTAGGTAAAAAAGTTACAGCATCTTTTGGCTGGGAAAGTAAAACAAAAGCAGCCATCATTGAGATGGCGGATGCATCAGGTGTCAGGTTAATAGAAAAAGAAGAATTAAATCCATTAAAATCAAATACGCGTGGTACCGGGGAGCTAATAAAATTTGCGTTGGATAAAGGTGCAAAAAAAATAATTATTGGCCTGGGAGGCAGCGCCACTGTTGACGGAGCCGCTGGTTTACTGAATGAATTGGGGATAAGATTTTTAGATAACTCGGAAAGAAAGCTAACGGAATTACCCAGGGGATTATTAGCATTAAATAGAATAGATCTAAACTCAATGGATAGCAGATTGAAAGATTGCGAAATCATTTTATTATGTGATGTTACCAACAAATTGCTTGGAAAAAGTGGTGCTGCTGCGGTATTCGGACCACAGAAAGGTGCTGATAAAAAAGGAGTAGCCATACTGGAAAAATGCATGTATCAGTTAAATAAAATTGTAAAAAAAGATTTGAAAGTTGATATGAATTCTTTTATGCATGGCGGTACAGCCGGTGGAGCAGCTGCAGGTATGGCTGCTTTTATAAATGCAGAATTAGTCAGCGGTATTTCTTATTA
>JBDTHD010000138.1:0-15326 GCA_039937075.1 Ginsengibacter sp.
AAAGGTAAAATAAAAATCCCCTGTATTTGTTGGTTCACTGCTTTAAGCATTCAGCACATTGAGCCTTCAGCCTTCTCTGCAATTTACTTCACAAAGATTCCTTACGATTATTTTCAATGTTAAAAAACGGGGAAACAGGTAGAATTCAGTACTAAGAAAAAACTACTTCTCCTTCGAGATCGTAATCAAAAGCATTGGTAATTTTCACGTTTACAAATTCACCGGGTGATAATTTTTTTGAAGAATTTACAATCACTTCATTATCTACTTCAACACTGTCGAATTCGGTGCGGCCGAAATATTTGCCAGCTTCTTTTTTATCAATAATTACCTTAAATATTTTGCCAACTTTTTCTTCATTTTTCTGGTAAGAAATTTCCTGCTGCACTTCCATTATTTCCTGCGCTCTTCTTTCTTTTTCTTCTTCGGGGACATCATTTATCAAATCATGAGCGGAAGTATTTTCCTCGTGCGAATAAGTAAAAATTCCTACACGATCAAATTGCATTTTCTTTAAAAAAGTTTTTAATTCTTCTACATCATCCTGTGTTTCCCCCGGAAAACCCGCAATGAGCGTAGTTCTAAGGCAAATTCCCGGAATCTTCGATTTTATTTCATCAATGATATCTTCCATTTCTTCGCGGGTAATTTGTCTTTTCATTGATTTCAACATCCGGTTGCTCGCGTGTTGCAGAGGCATATCCAGATATTTGCAAATATTCTCGTGTTCTTTCATCGCGTCAATTATTTCCATAGGAAATTTTGAAGGATAAGCATAATGTAACCTAATCCATTCCAGCCCCGGAATATCGGCCAGCGCATGAAGTAATCGAGGCAATTCTCTTTTTTTATAAATATCCAGACCGTAATAGGTAAGTTCCTGCGCGATGAGCATAATCTCTTTTACGCCACGGGAAACCAAGTTTTTTGCTTCTGAGACTAACGACTCAATTGAGCGGCTTATGTGTTTTCCACGCATCAAAGGAATGGCGCAAAAAGCACAAGTGCGGTTACAACCTTCACTTATTTTCAGGTAAGCATAATGGTTAGGTGTGCTTAATAATCTTTCGCCGACTAATTCCGCTTTGTAATCCACTTCAAACTTTCTCAATAAAAACGGCAATTCCATTGTTCCAAAAAAAGCATCTACCTCAGGGATTTCCTCTTCCAGATTTTGCTTATAACGCTCGCTCAAACAGCCTGTAACATAGACTTTATCAAGCTTTCCTCGTTTTTTTAATTCTACCTGTTCCAGGATAGTATTGATACTTTCCTGTTTGGCAAGATCAATAAATCCGCAAGTGTTTATCACCACAATATTGTGATCCAATTTTTTGCTTTCATGCAACACATTGATATAGGCAGCAGCTAATTGTCCACTCAATACTTCACTGTCCACCAGGTTTTTGCTGCAACCAAGTGTGATGATATTTACCTTGTCTTTTTTAAGTTTTGTTTTCATTTTTTGCCACTGATTTCGCAAATTGTACGGATTATTTTAGCTACGCATTTCCACGAATTCTGTTTCGAGAAAAACAGTAAACTAACAAATATCCATGATTCTTATTTTCACAATAGGACGCACACTCTAATAAGAATTCTATTTCAATTAATTTTTAATTCCTCCAAATAAACTTTCTACAAATTCTTTTTTATCAAACACCAGTAAATCCGTTGCTTTTTCTCCCACGCCGATGAATTTCACAGGAATTTTAAACTGATCGGCAATTGCCAGAACCACGCCGCCTTTTGCAGTTCCGTCCAGTTTAGTAATCGTTAATGCAGTTACATCTGTCGCTGCTGTAAAATGGCGCGCTTGTTCCAACGCGTTCTGACCTGTACTTCCGTCCAAAACCAACATTACTTCGTGAGGCGCATTAGGCAAAACCTTATTGATTGATCTTTTTATTTTATTGAGCTCATCCATTAAGTGAATTTTGTTATGCAATCTTCCCGCGGTATCAATTATTACTACATCTACATTTCTGGCAATTCCGCTTTGCACCGCATCGAATGCAACGGCACTGGGATCTGAACCCATCGCGTGTTTTACAATCGGCACGTTGGTTCTTTCACTCCATATATTCAACTGGTCCACTGCAGCAGCACGAAAAGTATCAGCAGCCCCAAGCAGAACCGATTTGCCTGCCAATGAAAAATTATGAGCTAATTTTCCAATGGTTGTGGTTTTACCAACCCCATTTACACCCACTACCAATATTACGTGAGGCTTATGGCCGGGAGGAAGTTCATAATTGATATATGCGGTATCCTGAGGCGCATCGACCAAAACAGATTGTATTTCCTGCTTCAAAATACCATTTAGTTCGTTGGTATTAATATACTTGTCTTTTGCTACTCGTTTTTCAATTCCGTCAATAATTTTTACAGTTGTATCCACGCCAACATCAGCACCTACCAAAGCATTTTCAAGCTCGTCCAAAACTTCTTCATCTACAGTACTTTTTCCGGCAACAGCTTTTGTAATCTTATCAAAAAATCCTTCTTTGGTTTTTTGAAGACCCTGATCAAGCGTTTCCTTTTGTTCTTTTTTTCCAAATATTTTATTGAAAATTCCCATAATAAATAATTAATTGGAACGATTAAAAAAGTCATTTTTCATAAAACAAATAAAGCTATCCGCAATAATGCAGGATAGCTTTAATAATAATTTTTAGAACACAATTAATTGCCTAAAATTTCTTTGATCTTATCTTTATGAACGATAGATTCTTTAAAAGTATAAGAACCGCTTTTTGGGCTGCGAACTGTGCGAACCAATTTAGTCCAGTTTTTAGCGTCTGCGATTGCTTTCTGATCTTTGGTTTTTATCGCTGTTTTTGCTGCTTTTGCCATGATTATTTAATTTCTTTGTGAACAGTTACTTTTTTTAAAATCGGGTTGAATTTTTTAAATTCCAAACGTTCAGGGGTATTTTTTTTATTCTTTTTGGTAATATAACGACTGGTGCCGGGAAGACCAGAAGCTTTATGCTCTGTGCATTCCAAAATTACCTGAACCCTGTTTCCTCTCTTTGCCATTTTTTATTTTTTTAATGTCTGCCGACAGGCAGCTGCTTATTTTTGGTTATATTTTTACACCTTTTGCACGCAGACCTTTTACAACGGAATAAAGACCGTTTTTATTGATAGTGCGTATCGCTTCTGAAGACAACTTCAATGTTATCCATTTGTCCTCTTCTGCCAAAAAATACCTTTTTTTCTGCAAATTTGGCAAAAATCTTCTGCGTGTTTTTATATTGGAATGGGAAACTTTATTTCCTGATATTGGTCTCTTTCCTGTTACCTGACATACTCTGGCCATAATGAACTATTTTTTCGGACGGCAAAGGTAATGAAGAAATAATTATTTGAAAAATAAAAATAAAGAATTTGAGGATAGAACAATTTAAATAGTAATATTATGGAAAACAAATGAAGGAACCATGGAAAGAAAATTCTAACTCTTTATTAGTCTTGTATTCAATTTTAGCAGCAACTTGCGGAGTCTTCATAGCTATCATTTTTACAGAGAAAGTTCCAGTAGAACATTATTGGTACATTCCTTTGGCAATGTTAGTAGTGTCGTTTTGGTTATTCATTTTCAGTGCAGAGGGCATTACGGATGCTCTTGACGAAAATGACGTACATAAATATGTTGCAGTAATTCTCTTATATAACATTGCGGTCATTCTTTTAATATCTGGTATTTGTTCAATGATTTATTTGAAATATATTCATCTCAATGTCTGCTCACTTATAATCCTTATATTATTAGTGTTAATTTTCGTTTGTCATTGGCTTAGAGACATTTACTATCTGATTTTTGACTCTAATAACGTTCACAAAGATTATATTGAGAGTTTAACTAATGGAAAGAAAATAAAAAGGAGAAGGGGTTGGACTACATTTTTTTTATGTTTAAGAAAACTTTTTCATCGCAAACCATCTTAATCCATAACCCTCTAAATTTACCCAAAACAGGCACAATTTATGATGGAATCTCAACATGGAAACATTTGGAGAAGCAATAAAAAACACGCAACCGGTTTTGGTTGATTTTCATGCTACCTGGTGTGGCCCTTGTAAACAGATGGCACCTGAATTACAGAGATTTGCCCAAAATAATACAGGCAAATTGAGAGTAATAAAAATTGATATTGATAAAAATCCGGCAACAGCGCAGCAATTTAATATACAAGGCGTGCCCACTTTAATTCTTTTTAAAGAAGGAAAAGTTTTATGGCGGCAATCCGGTGCTATGAGTTCCTCTCAAATTTCGGAAGCCATAAAATCCCATATTTAAAAAAGTTTAATTTTGCACTTTTTACATTTTAATTAAAATTAAATGGCGAGTTCTACAATTAACGCAGTTTTTAAAGGCGGAATGAATTTTACCACTGATATCAACGGGCATAAAATAGAAATAGATACAGACGAAGCACATGGAGGCAAAAATGTAGGTACAAGACCGAAAGCGATGATGCTTGCTTCTCTCGCGGGTTGTACAGGTTTGGATATTGTCGGAATTCTAAACAAAATGCGCGTAAATTTTTCAGATTACTCTATAAAAGTAGATGGCCATCTTACCGAAGGCGATGCCGCTATTTATGATGAAGTTACCGTTAACCACACCATTAAAGTAGCAAAGGATGATGAGTCAAAAGTAGAAAAAGCAGTAAAGCTTTCGCAGGAAAAATATTGCGGCGTTACAAGAATGTTTGAAGCTTTTTCAAAAGTTACTTATAAGATTAATTATTTGTAAAGGCCTAAAATACTTATAATTTCCTCGGCTTCTTTTCCTGGTAAACCCTCAACATTTGTAACGAGACAGCAAGCAGAATTAAAGCAACGCCAAAATAAAATCCCGCCCCTAAAAATTTATTTTCCTTAAAAATTATAAACGCTAAAATAATAGAATAAACCGGTTCGAAATTATAGGTAAGATTAGTGGTAAAAGCTGAAATGTGCTTTAAAGCATTTAAGCTCAAATTAAAAGCATAAACTGTACATACCGCTGCCAGAATTATCAGCCAAAACCAATCACTTTCAGTAGGATTAAAATAGGCTGCAGGAAAAAAATGCAAATAAAATGGGAGAACAAAACAAAGTGCAAGAGCACCGCCACTCATTTCATAAAAAGTAACAGTGTTTGGCGAAAACTCCATCAATAATTTTTTGTTGATGATAGGAAAAAGGCAGGCGAATATTGCCGAAATAATTCCAAAAATTATCCCGGTCTTATACTGAGGATAAAAATTAAAAATGAGATAAACTCCCACAATAGCAAGCATCCCGAGAAATACTTCCGCAAAATCTACTCTCCTTCGCATAATCAGCGGTTCAAACAACGAAGTAAAAAAACCAATGGTTGAAAGGCAGGTAACTGACACCGAAACGTTTGAATATTTAATACTTCCGTAAAAACTAACCCAATGCAAAGAAATGATAGCACCTACGCCAAAAAGCCTAAGCACATTTTTTAAGGAAAGTTTTCTTAGCGACTTTTTAAAATATAAAAAAACTCCCAAAATGACTGCGCTTAAAAACATCCGGTACAGGGTCAGAAGCCCTTCATTTAACTGAATAAGCTTGCCGAGTATAGCGGTAAACCCTGCAAGGATAACTGCCAAATGAAGTTGAAAAAATGCTTTTTTCAATGAAATGTCGTTGGTATTTTTATTTAACCTGTACTTCCCGATAATGAAATCTACCCATTTTTAAAATGAAAAAGAAGCGTCAAAATTAAAAAACAAAAACAGGCTTCGCGTAAAATTTTCATTTCTTTTTTTAGAAATTTAAAACTCAATTCGCAACTACAAATAAAACAAATTAACAATCCTTTGTGTAAAAAAAAATTAGCGGATTGAATTGTACCAATCATAGCTTTATATTTGCCCCTCTTTTGTTAAATCCATAATATGAACTTTAAACGCGTCAACAACATTAGCGGCTGGGTAATTTGTGCTATTGCCTCTATTGTTTATTTATTAACTATGGAAGCTACCGGCAGTTTTTGGGATTGCGGTGAATTTGCTTCCAGCGCTTATAAACTACAAATTCCGCATCCGCCGGGAGCACCCTTATTTATCATGTTGGGCAGGTTGTTCATGATGCCTTTTTCAAATCCAAACCATGCTATTCTTGGCCTCAATACGATGAGCGCATTAATGAGTGGCTTTTGTATTCTATTTTTATTCTGGACCATTACGCATTTTGCGCGCAGGATTTATGAAAGAAACAATCCAAATCCTCTTACCAAAGTCCAGATATTTACGATAATAGCTGCAGGAGCTGTTGGAGCGCTTGCTTATACATTCAGCGATTCGTTTTGGTACAGCGCTGTTGAATCAGAAGTTTACGCGAGTTCGTCTTTCTTTACTGCAATTGTTTTTTGGTTAGTTCTTAAATGGGACCAGGCAGTTGTTGATGAAAAATTAAAAGGCGTAAAAGGAAATTTTACACCGGCAGACAAGTGGCTCATATTGATTTTTTACATGATAGGCCTCGCGGTGGGCGTGCATTTATTACCTATTCTTACTATTCCCGCTATCGTAATGGTGTATTATTTCAGGAGATATAAAGTAACCAAGTGGGGAACTGTTTGGGCGTTTGTAGCAGCTTGCGTTATTACTGGAATTGTGCAGGTACCAATGATTCAGTGGAGCATAAAACTGGCTTCAGATTTTGATATACTATTTACCAATAGCTTCGGCCTTCCTTTCTTCACAGGATTTACTTTTTTCTTTATACTGATCGCGTTTGTTATTTACCTGATGATCAGACTGGCAAAAAAGAAAAACTGGAACTTTTTAAGGTTGGCAATGTGGAGCTTCGCATTTGTATTGCTGGGATTTTCTACTTATTTCACCACAATGATTCGTTCATTGGCCGACCCGGCAATTGATATGTTTAATGTTGATAACCCATTAAGTCTTGAAGGCTACCTGAGCAGAGAGCAATATGGAGATTGGCCCATTTTAAAAGGCCAGGATTTTACAGACGAACCTACCAGCCAAAGCTATGACGATACTTACGTAAAAGGCAAAGACAAATATGTAAAGAAAGGTAAGAAAGTAGTTACCGAATACGCACCTTCTGATCTGCATTATTTTCCACGCATGTGGGACAACAGCAATGACCAGGGCCACGCGGATTATTACGCAAGTTTTGCAGGTATTCAAAAAGATCCCAAAACCGGGAAATATTATGATAAGCCTACTATGGGTGATAATATCAGTTTCTTTTTTAGCTACCAGCTCAACTGGATGTACTGGCGTTACTTCTTATGGAATTTTGCCGGCAAACAAAACGATCTGCAAGGCATAGACATGGGCAATGTGCGTGATGGCAATTGGATTACGGGAATACCATTTTGGGATAACGCACGATTGGGCGATCAAAGTAAAATGCCTGAAACGCTGAAAGAAAATAAATCGCACAACCGGTTATTTGCTTTTCCATTGATATTGGGAATAATCGGCCTTCTTTACCAATATAAAAAAGACAAGCAAAATGGCCTGGTAGTGGGATTATTATTTTTCTTTACGGGAATTGCGATTGTGATTTACCTGAACCAGGCCGGAAATCAACCCCGTGAAAGAGATTATGCTTATGTAGGTTCCTTTTATGCTTTTGCGGTCTGGATTGGTTTGGGCGTAATGTATGTAAAAGAGCTTTTTGAAAAATATATGAAGCCTAAGATGGCTAATTATGTAGCTGCCGGATTGTGCATATTGGCTGTTCCTGTTTTGATGGCAGGACAGGAATGGAATGACCACGACAGAAGCCAAAAAACTTTAGCGAGAGATATTGCAAAAGACTATTTGGAAAGCTGCGCACCAAATGCCATTTTAATCACCTTCGGAGATAACGATACCTACCCTCTTTGGTTCGACCAGGAAGTGTTAGGAATAAGACGAGATATAAGGGTTATCAATTCAAGTCTGCTTGGAACGGATTGGTACCTGAACCAGCTAAGGTATAAGATTAATAAATCTGACCCTATCCCAATCATCTGGTCACCTGATCAAATTATTGGAAGCAACAGGGATGCGATTTATTATTTTCCTGATTTGCCCGGAGCTAAAGTGGATCAAACAAAACCGATGGACCTTTTGTCGATGATGAAAAACTACTCTGGTAGCGATGATCCAATGAGGATGTATCAAAACGGAAATGACTTTCTGAATATTTTCCCTACAAAAAATGTAGAAGTCCCGGTAGATACTAATCTCGTGAGGCAGAACGGTACGGTAAATCCCGGTGATACAGTGTTAACCCAAATGGATTTTACCATTCCTAAAAACGCGCTGTTAAAAAATGAAAGCGCTATCTTAAATATCATTGCAGCTAACAACTGGAAGCGTCCTATTTACTTTACTTCACCTTATGCTGATCTTGGATTTCAACAATACTTAAGAACTGATGGATTGACCTATAGGCTTGTGCCCGTAAAAAATCAGGAAGTGAACGACCAATGGGCCTACAATGTGATGTTGAACAAATTTGCATTCGGAGGGGCGAATAGGCCTGGAACCTATTTCGACGAAGAAAACCGACGCCATTTAAATACGCTGCGGATGCAATATTCCCAGGTTGCTGGTAATCTTGCCGATAAAGGAAAATTTAAAGAAGCGAGACAACTTCTTGAACAATGCGACAAGAATATGTTGCAACAGGATTTCCCTTATGGAATGGCTTCAAGAAGGGAACAACAAGATCAAATTTCCGGTCAGTTTTTATTCGCCGCTTACAAAGCGGGAGATACCGCATTGGCCAAAAAAGTTTCTGATGCTTTGCGCACGGATTTGGAACAACAGGTTATGTATTATAATAGCCTGGATGAGAGCAGGCAAGGGCCTCTTGCGTATGACAACCAGGTAGTTCAACAATTATTACAAGGGATTCAGGGAATGGAACAATATTTTACCAAACCTCCTGTAGTGACGGCTTCGCCTGAAAGCACGAATAAAACTATCGAAAATAAAATTGCGTTACCTAAGCCTAAAAGAGATACCCAGACACATGATAAAACGCAATAAGAATGCGATATTTTAGAATTCTCAAAGAGCGATGCTAAGCCGGCATCGCTCTTTTTTTAAATTTAAGTTGATTGGAGGAAATAAAAAAACAGAAACTTACCAACAGTAAACAAACAAATAAAGCAAATTTCTATTTCCGTTTACTGTTTATATTTCTTTCGCAAATCGCTTCTTAATTGATGCAATGGCTCGCTAATTCCTACTTTGTAAATATGAGGATAATTAAATCGTTTGTGTTCTTCAGGCAATTGTAGTAATCTTTTCTTTACAAAACCAGCTACGTCCTGCGGCTCATAGTTTTTTAATAATGAATGACCGTTTTCCATTATTTTATTTAGTAACGAAACTGCATTTTCAGGATTGAGAGACATTGTTTTCTCCGCATCAAATAGATGAGTCATTTTATCGGGAACAGCATCTCCTGCAAGGGCAATCGCGTCGGCAATAAAATTTCCCGAATCATCTGAATACCGGTAAACTTCTTTTCTTCCCGGAAGAGTAACTTTTTGAATAGTTTCTGATAGTTTCAGTTTTGGCTTTCCGTTTATTTCACTTAATTTATAAACACCGTCCAGGGCAGCATCCGGCTGGCCTGTAGCCAAACTGGTTCCTACACCGAAAGAATCAATTGGGGCATTCTGTTCCAATAAACTTTTTATGAGGTACTCATCTAATTGATTAGAAACAATAATTTGTACATCCCCAAACCCCGCATCATCAAGCATTTTACGGGCTTTTTTAGAAAGATAGGCAAGGTCACCACTGTCCAGCCTAATTGCTTTTAATTCTTTCCCTTTTTCTTTCATTTCTTCTGCAACAATAATTGCGTTGGGAATTCCGCTTTTCAAAGTATTATAAGTGTCTACCAATAAAGTACAATTGTCAGGTTGTGTTTCAGCAAATTCTCTAAAAGCAGTCAATTCATTTTCATGACTCTGAACAAAGGAATGAGCCATTGTACCCACCGCTTTGATATCGTATTTTTTGGCAGCATACATATTTGAAGTACTGTCAAAACCACCGGCGATGGCCGCCCGGCTTGCAGAAATTCCACCTAAAGATTGAGCCCTTCTTAAACCAAATTCGCTTAAATGTTTGTTACCCGCAGCGTAACGGATTCTTGCTGCTTTGGTAGCAATCAGCGATTGAAAGTTGAGATAATTTAATAATAATGTTTCTATCAATTGTACTTCTGCAAGGCCGCCTTCTACTTGCAGCAAGGGTTCCATTGGAAAAGCAATTTCACCTTCCTCCATTGAGCGAATGGTTCCTTTAAAACGAAATGCTTCCAGCCAAGACAAAAAATCTTTGTCAAATCCTCTTTTATGAAGCCATTCAATTTCACTGGAACTAAATTGAAGATTTTCAATAACAGGCAATAATTCATTAAGGCCGCAAAAAATTACATAACCTCCACCAAAAGGAGTTTTGCGAAAAAAGTAATCAAAGCAGCAAGGAAATTCGTGAGATTTTTGTTTGAAATAAACCTCTGCCATCGCCAGCTCATACATATCCGTATAAAGGCCTGAATTGGTATCGATCGTAAAAATATTTGAATCAGTCATTGCAATAAATCTTGTTTTAAAAATTAGCGGGCTTGTGTTTGAGAAATATTTTTTAAATCAAAATGCTTTTCAGCCATTTCCATAATATTGTTACCAATTGCTAAAGATGCTGTAGCGGCGGGTGACGGCGCGTTCAGCACATGAATGCTCGTATCTCGGTATTCAATCCTGAAGTCATCACGCGTATCTCCATCTTCGCTCAGCAGCATGGCGCGAACACCCGAACGCCCAGGTTTTATGTCATCCATTGTCAGGGATGGAACCAATCTTTGCAACGTTTTGAGAAATAATTTTTTAGAAAAAGCGCGGCGGTATTCATTGATTCCAAAACTCATATTTTTAAAAAATAATTTCCATGTACCACGGTACGATAAAGCATCCAACGTGTCTTTCAAACTAAAATCTGTTTTGCCATAACCTTCTCTTTTAAAAGTAAAGACCGCATTTGGCCCACATTCAATTTCGCCGTTTGTCATCCTGGTAAAATGTACGCCGAGGAAGGGAAAGTCGGGATTCGGAACCGGATAAATCAGGTTTTTAATTTTATGTTTCGCCTGTTCCGTTAGCTCATAATAATCACCCCTGAAACCCACTACTTTTTCTTTAAGTTTGACAGCATCTTTTCGTGCCAACCTATCTGCCTGCAGACCGCCACAAAAAATAGTAAACTTGCTGCGATATGTTTTATTATTCGTAGAAATAATATTGATCCTATTTTCTTTTTCGAAAGAAGCAGCTTCTGTATTCAACGCCAATTCACTTTTTGGATTGATGCTTAAAGCAATTTCCACCATTTTATCCGTTGCTTTTACATAATCAATTATACCCGTGCATGGAACCCAAATGCCCGCAATGCCTGCGCAATAAGGCTCATGCTCTTTGATTTGTTCCGCATTTATTTTTGCAATTCCTTCAATTTTATTTTCTAATCCAGTCGCAAATATTTTATCGAGATAAGGCAATTCTGACTTATCAATTGCCACCACTACTTTGCCGCAAACGTCATAGGGAATATTATTTTCTTGCGCAAATTTCACTAACTCCTTTCTACCTTCAACGCAATTTTTTGCTTTTAAAGATCCGGGTTTATAATACAATCCGGAATGCATTACTCCTGAGTTATTCCCTGTTTGATGGAATGCAAGCCGGGATTCTTTTTCCAAAAGAATTATTTTTAATGCAGGATATTTTTTTTGCAATTGATAAAAAGTCGCCGCTCCTACAATTCCCCCGCCAATGATGGCGATGTCAAAAATTTCGTTGTCCAATATTTAAATTTAGAATTTGGAATATATCATTTATAAAACCTACCAGCAAAAATAATTTATCTTTTCCATGCAAGTCGATGTGAACGTAATTATCCACGAAAAAGATTTATAGTAAACCAACATTTATCAAGGATTCTTATTTTCATTCCGGATAATCTTTGCAGATATTTATAAGATTCTGCCGATTCATAATTATATATTAAATCGATTCAGGTTACTTTTGCAAAATGATTGCAATAGACGATATCCTGGTGAGCAACGAAGTATTGGAAGAACAATTTATTTGCGATCTGGAAAAATGCAAAGGCGGTTGTTGCGTGGATGGCGATGCCGGCGCTCCGTTGGAGAAAGCTGAACTCTCAGAATTGAATGCAGCTTATAATGCAGTACTACCCTATCTTTCAGAAGAATCAAAAATCATTTTAGAAAAAGAAGGTAAATATGTTTACGATAAGGAATTTGGTTGGGTAACGCCGACCATTAGTAACGGAATGTGCGCCTATGGCGTGGTTGATAAAAAAGGAATTGTAAAATGCGGAATAGAGCAGGCATATAATGATGGAAAAATATCCTGGAAAAAACCGATCAGCTGCCATCTTTTCCCGGTACGGATAAAAAAAACAAAAAGAGGAGAAGTCGTAAACTATGAACCACGCGAGGATTTATGTGCAGCTGCATGCGCACTCGGAAAAAAATTAAAATTACCGGTATATCAGTTTCTAAAAGAACCGCTGATCCGAAAGTTTGGCAAAGATTTTTACGAAGCGCTGGCTGCAACAGCAAAGCATCTTGAAACAACAAAATAAAATTTCTACAAAATCAATATTCAAAAATCTATGAAAAAATTTCACTTTGTAATAGTTTTCTTTTTTTTTATCGCCCTGGCTTCCTGCAGATCCAATAATGCAAAAATTAATAACGACCTGAAAAAATATTTTGATTCTTCTAACGTGGAAGGAAGTTTTTCTTTTTTGAACAACCAGTTGGGAAACATTACTGTTTATAATATGAAGCTAGATACAACAAGACTTTCAACCGGAACATCTTTTAAAATCCCTGCGACTTTAATTGGGCTTCAAACCGGCAAAGTAATTAATGAAAATTCACAAATAGATAGCAGTAAACTTACTTTAAAAGAAGCTTTTATGCAATCTTCAGTTCGTTATTTTCAATCGCTGGCCAATGCCGTTGGCAAAGATAAAATGTTGGCCTGGATGGATTCGCTCAGCTATGGAAATAAAAATATAGGCAGTTCACTGGATTCGTCCTGGCTTGATAATGATTTAAAAATTTCTCCAGATGAACAATTGGGACTGATGAGCAAATTGTATTTTGAACAATTGCCTTTCCAAAAATATGCGCAGCAAACGGTAGAAAATATGATGTTGCAGGAAGATGATTCTTTGTATAAATTAAGTTATGCAACAGGCTTCGGCATTGATGAAAAAAAGAATTCTTTTGGCTGGGTAACGGGCTGGATAGAAGAAAACCGACACATCTATTTCTTTGTAACTTATATAAAAACCCCCGATAACACTAAAGATTTAAACGCTATTGGAATTAAAATTTCCAAATCTATCTTAAAAGAAATGGGATTTTTCAAAGGAGAAAAATAAACGGCTTGAATTGTTAAATACTTATGCATGGTTTAGTAATTCAAAAGCATTCAAAAACATTCAAACCCTTATGTTTAGAGGGTTT
This sequence comes from Ginsengibacter sp., assembly GCA_039937075.1. Lineage (GTDB taxonomy): Bacteria > Bacteroidota > Bacteroidia > Chitinophagales > Chitinophagaceae > Ginsengibacter. The sequence goes on from JBDTHD010000138.1 coordinate 13,578, forward strand.
AGAAGATTTAGTAAGAACACCCAATATTAAATCAATATATAGATAAACAACAATTTAACAGTAAAGCAATAAATCAATCGCTTTTTCATTTCTAATTTAGCAGCTTAAAATGCTTCACTTTCAATATATAGAATATTTCATAGCGTTGGCCGCTGTTCCGTTAATGATTTTTTTTTATTTCGAATTAATAAAATGGAAGAAAAAAACCACGAAGAAAATCGGCGATGCATTTTTAGTAAAAGAACTGACTTCTGATTATTCCCCTAAAAAGTTTTTAACCAAATTCATTTTTTTTATTGCGGCGTTTACACTTTGCGTAATTGCAGTGGCAGGATTAGTAACGCCCAATGGAAATCAAAAAATAAACCGCAAAGGAACGGATCTTATGATTGCGCTTGACGTTAGTAAAAGCATGCTGGCGCAGGATATAAAACCAAGCCGGCTCGAAAGGGCCAAGCAGTTGATTTCTACAATCATTAATAATTCGCCTGATGACAGAGTTGGCCTCGTAATTTTCGCAGGACGTGCGTATTTACAAATGCCGCTGACAGTAGATCATGAAGCTGCTAAAATGTATTTATCGGCTGCATCTCCGGACGATGTGCCCACGCAGGGAACCGTTATTAGCGACGCTTTAAAAATGTGCGATGCTTCATTTGATCCCAATGATAAAACCTTTAAATCCGTGTTACTAATTAGTGATGGAGAAGACCATGATGACAATGCAATAAAAGCCGCAAAAGATTTGGCGAAAGAAGGAATTATGGTAAACACGATTGGCATTGGATCTCCACAAGGGGCGCCAATAATGGACCCTGCCACGGGCCAATATAAAAAAGACGACAAAGGTGAAACAGTAATTACGAAATTGAATGAAAAAGAGATGAGTGACATTGCCAAAGCGGGTCACGGAATTTATCAATTGTACACTAACACTGACGCCGTAGCTTCTAACATCAAACGCCAACTGGCTAATATCGGAAAAGAAACGAGCACAAGTGATAGCTCATACATTTCGTTTCAACAATATTTTCAATATTTTTTGGGCGCGGCTTTTCTTCTTTTATTGATAGAATTTTTTACATCAGAAAAAAAGAAAATGAAAATAAAAAAAGTGGTTGCTGTAATATTTTTCATGAGCTTTAGTTTTGCTTCTTTTTCACAGGATGCAAAATCGGCCATCATCCAGGGAAACAAAGATTACAAAGAAAATAAATATGATGCCGCCGAAAATGCTTACGAGGACGCTTTAAAAAACGCCGATAGCAGCGTTACTGCCAGTTATAATTTAGGCAATGTTCTTTATAGAAAAAATAATACAGAAGAAGCAGTAAAATCGTACGATAACGCTATCGCAAACACAAAAGATAATTCAGTAAAACAAAAAGCTTTTTACAATAAAGGCGTCGCGCTGCAAGCTGCAAAAAAACTTCCTGAAAGTATCTCTGCTTATAAAGACGCTTTGATTTTAGACCCGAAAGATGAAGACGCAAGGCAAAACCTGCAACGAGCCCTGAAACAACAGGAAAAACAGCAACAACAGCAGCAACAGCAGCAAAAACAAAATCAGAAAAATAATAAAAATCAACAAAAACAACAACCCAAAAACCAACCCCAGGATAACCAACCAAAAAACAATCAGCCAAAGCCCACTCCCTCAAGATTGTCTAAGCAAGATGCTGAAGAAAAATTAAAATCCCTTTTGGAAAATGAAAAACAATTGCAGGATAAAATGCAAAAATTGAAAGG
>JBDTHD010000139.1:0-17553 GCA_039937075.1 Ginsengibacter sp.
AGTATGGGAGGATATATTACACTTGCGTTTGCAGAAAAATATTCACAACTTTTAAATTCATTCGGACTTTTTCATTCGTCCGCATTTTCCGATACTGATGAAAAAATCGCTGTACGTAGAAAAGGCATTTCTTTTATTGAAAAAAACGGTGCGGAAGCGTTTTTAAAAACTTTAATCCCCAATTTGTTTTCCGAAGAAACCAAAAATCACAAGCCTGAATTAATTGAACAGTTATTTAACATTGCGAAAAACATTTCTGCAGAAGCATTGATACAATATTATGAAGCAATGATAAAAAGGCCTGACAGAGTTTCTGTCCTGGAATCTTTTGAGAAGCCCGTGCTGTTTATGATTGGTAAACACGATACAGTCATTCCGATTCAAGCTGCGCTCGATCAATGCAAAATTCCTGCAATTTCAACAATACATATTTTACAACATTCAGGACATGTTGGAATGTGGGAAGAAGAAGAATTGTCAAACGGCTACTTGAAAAATTTCTTTTATTATCTCTCTCACAAATAAAAAAATAGCAATCTTTCCATTCAACACTTCTTATTGAAGATTAAGATTTATAAAAAGTAATTTGCGATAATAATTTTTGATGAAAAGAACGTTCCTCATAACTGTAATTTTAGCAACCATATTGAACTGCCAGGCGCATCATGTTGTTGGTGGGGAAATGATTTATCAATATTTAGGACAAGGATCTGCAGCGAATACAAGCAAATATTTAATTACACTTAAAATTTTCAGGGATCAAAATGTTCCTCCAAATACGGCTCCCCTGCCTCCTGAAGTTTACATTGGTATTTTTGACAATGGCACTGGCGCAGAGTTTTCGGGACCCTATCCTTACTATATAGTAGGAATGAATAGCGAATCGGCAGTAAAGATCAACACGTTTCCTCCATGTATCAGTAATGCGCCCAGCCTAAGCTATCATGTAGGAATTTATCAATTTACGGTTGATCTTCCTGACAATGTAAAAGGATATACCGCCACTTATCAAACCTGCTGCAGGGTTGACGGTTTAGAAAATATCAGTAATTCCGGAGGCAGCGCCACGGGTTCAACTTTTACAACAAATATTGCCCCCGGAAAATACAAAGACAGTTCACCTAAATTCTCTACCAGCATAGATGTTGTATGCGCAGGAAAGCCATTTCAATTGTTTTACCAGGCTACTGATCCTGACAATGATTCATTGGTTTATTCCTTTGCCCCTGCTTTTGACGGGGGAGCCTTCAAGGATGAAAAAAATGCAAACCCGGCGGCGCCACCATACAATTCTGTAAATTATATCAATGGGTTTACATCGAATTTGCCCTTAGGCATCAATGCGACTATTGATTCGAAAACAGGCATTATTAGTGGCACCGCACCTATGACAGGAAAATATGTTTTAGGAGTGCGGGTGCTTTCTTACCGAAACGGTGTTCTTCTGAATGAGCATAGAAAAGATTTTATTCTGAATGTTTCTAATTGTGATTTTGCAGGCGCCCAATTAAATCCAAAACCGGTAATATGCGACAGCTTTAATGTAGCCTTTCAAAATGACAATGGTTCGTCATTAAACAAGAATTTTTATTGGGATTTTGGCGATGTTAAATCCGGGCCTAACAACACGTCTGGTTTACAAGAGCCTGCTCACGTTTATACTGATACGGGTGTTTTTATTTATAAGCTGGTGGTAAACCGTGGCCAACAATGTTCCGATTCAACCACACAGGTCTTAAAAGTATATCCCGGATTCTATCCGGCATTCAATGTGGACGGGCAATGTATTAATTCTTCTATAATTTTCACTGACAAAACATCAACCAATTTTGGAACTGTCAATTCCTGGTCATGGAATTTTGGAGATGCAACAAACAGTGCTGATTCTTCTAACAAAAAAAATACATCCTACATTTATTCATCGGCGGCAAATTATGATGTTCAACTTACGGTAGGAAATAGCAAAGGATGTTCAAAAAACATCACTCAAACGGTGCCGATAAAAACACAGCCTGATTTTTCTCTGAACAATGATACATTGATTTGTAACATTGACACGGTACAATTAACGGCAATTGGAAAAGGAAATGTTTCATGGACACCAGATTATAATATTAATAACCTCAATAGTTTTACGCCATTAGTGAGCCCTAAAAAGCCCACGGTATACTATGCAACTTTAAACGAAAGCCGCGGCTGTATTGCGACGGATTCTATTTTTGTAAATGTGGTAAGCAAAGTAAGCTTGAATGTAAATCCTGATACAACCGTTTGTCTTACGGATAGTACACGTTTAAATCCCGTTAGTAATGGCTTGCATTATTTGTGGACACCTTCCGTTTCCATTCTAAATGATACAGCGAAATATCCGGAAATAATTCCTGAAAAAAATACTACTTATCATGTGATCGCAAGCATCGGAAAATGCAGCATCGAAGGAAATATCAAGGTAAAAGTTGTGCCTTACCCCATTGCCACGGCTGGAAATGATACGACTGTTTGTTTCCCATCGTCCATTCAATTACACGCTACAGGCGGAAGTATTTACAACTGGGTTCCGGGTACTTTTTTGAATAATCCAAAAATCGCCAATCCTATTTCCAATCCCCAACAATCTATTAACTATACCGTCCAGGTGAATGATGTATTAGGATGCCCGAAGCCAGCCTTCAGCACCATCAAAATTTCGGTTGAAAAATTAGTTGCAGATGCAGGTCCACGCGATACGTCAATAGTTGAAAATCAGCCATTGCAATTAAATGGAACCGGCGCTCAGTATTATTTATGGAGCCCGCCAGCCGGGCTAAATGATCCGGATATTTCAAACCCGGTTGCGCTCTTAACACAAAGCCAGCAATATATTTTACAGGTTCAAAGCGAAGCAGGTTGCAAAGCGGAGGACACGATAAACGTCACAGTTTATAAATTAAAACCTGGCCTTTATGTTCCTGATGCATTTTCTCCAAACGGCGACGGGATAAATGATATTTTCAGACCGGTGCCTATCGGGATAAGGACGCTAAATTATTTTAAAGTCTATAATCGTTTGGGGCAACTAATTTATTCAACCAATATTCCACATCAAGGCTGGGACGGCACTTTTAAAGGTAATCCACAAGATGCAGGCGTATTTGTATGGATTGCTGAAGCCATTGATTATTTGGGTAACCCAATTTTTAAGAAAGGAAGTGTTACGTTGATAAGGTGAAAATTGAAACCCATTTTATTACAGTAAACCAACTTATATTAAAGGTTTATATTTTGCTTACTCATTTTGTGTAATACTCCTTTTTATAACGGTTTTGAAACAAGCCGATATTATAACCCGCGCGGATAACCGGGCTTATACTTCCATATTGATCCCGGTACGGCGAGTTAGGATTTCCCGAAACATCCCACATGATGGATAAATAATAATAAGAATTGCCGCCTCTTTGCCGGCCGCCGGCATAGCCCGCACCGATTAAAAAGCTGTTGACGTTCTCGCTGGATTTTTCAATAAGACTTCCCCCAACATTGGGAATGTACTTTAAATGGATTGAATTGTATTCATCTTGTGCGGTGGCAAACAAAAAATTAACGGGAAATATTCTTGCAAATGCGCCTGGTCCATAAGTAGTTTGCCTTAATTTATCTCCTGTATTATAATCTTTTTGTGACAAATAATTAATGTTGAAATTAATACCTGCATCCAGCCAATTAGTAAAGCTGTAACCGATTTGAGGTGTGATTCCAAGGCTCGTGCTTCCGCTTGAAAAACCAAGATTGGCGCTGCCTCCCGTAAATAATCTTTCTACCTTAAAACCATGGCTTTCTACTTCTGTATTTTCATTCTGATCCTGCGCCTTTGCATTAAAGCAGACTGGCAATAACAACACTATAATCCATTTTTTCATAATTATTTTTTGAAAGTTCCTGAATGAAAATAAAAAATTAAAACCGAAATTAATGCAACCCTTTTCTAATGAATCGTTAATATGGATAACTTTTTAAGGAATCAATTCTCTACTGCCGTTATTGGACGTCGCATTTACAGTAAACCCACTTTTAATCCAGATTTTTATTTTAGTTATTTTATAGTAACCGCGGTTTGACCTTTGGTGCTGACCGATATTATTTTTGGGTTATGAAAAAAAATTATTTGTACTTTGTCGTATGAAAAAAAATTATTTCTTTTCAATCCTTTGCGCTGCTATTTTTTTCTCTTCCTGTTCGATATCCAAAAAACTAAACAGGTCTGCAAACGAAGATATTTTACATTCTGAAGGTTTTGTAAATGCGCATACGGGCATTAGTATTTATGAACCCGCAATCGGAAAATATTGGTATAATTACCAGGCAGAAAAATATTTTACACCGGCAAGCAATACCAAATTAGGAATGTGTTTCGCCGCAATGAAATATTTGGGAGATAGTTTGGTTGGAATAAAATATGACGAATTAAATGATAGTACTGTTGTGATAAAAGGCATGGCCGATCCGTCTTTCTTGCACAGTGACTATACAAATAATCCCGTTTTTAATTTTCTCAAAAAATACAAATCAATAAAAATCGTCCATTCAGATTTTGAAGATTACCTGGGCAACGGATGGAGTTGGGGCGATTACATGGAAGATTATATGGCGCAGAGAAGCTCTTTTCCAATCTATGGAAATACTTTAAAAATAAGCTGGAATAATGATGGAAGCTTAAATTTCATGCCTTCCTATTTTAAAAATCACGCCGTTGTAAAAGAAAATCTTTCTACCGGGTTTCAGGTGGTGAAACCGTGGGACACAAATGATTTTACCATTAAAAACGGGCATTCAAAATTTTGGGAAATTCCTTTTAATCCTTATGAAAACACATTACAGGAACTTTTACAGGACACGTTGCATGCGCAGGTAGAAATCATAGACAATTATTCGGGACCTCTTAATTATGTCATTCATTCGCAGCCGACAGATTCTTTATTAAAAACTACGATGCACCGCAGCGATAATTTTTTCGCAGAACAAACTTTATTAATGGTGAGCGAAAAATTATTAAGGCTAATGAGCGACCGGAAAATTATTGATACTTTACTAAAAACGGATTATGCATTAATGCCTCAAAAGCCTTCCTGGGTAGATGGTTCAGGCCTCAGCAGGTTTGACCTTTTTTCTCCAAAAGATTTCATTTTTATTCTCAACAAAATGAAAGATAGTTTTGGAATGGAAAGAATAAAAAATATTTTACCCACTGGCGGCACCGGAACGATTACCAGCTATTACAAGCGAGACAGCGGATATATTTTTGTAAAAACCGGCACGTTAAATGGCGTTGTTGCTCTCAGCGGTTTTTTATATACAAAGAAAAATAAATTACTCATTTTTTCAGTTTTGGTAAATAACCATCGCGGTTCTGCCACCACCATAAGAAAAGGAGTTGAAAAATTTATTCAACATCTCAGAGATCAGTATTAAAGAAGTTCACTCAACTCTTGAATTAACAACTCATTACAGTTTTTGCTTTCCATTATTTTGCCAATCACTTTTTATTCTGTATTTTCATACCTAATGAAGTTGATACGTTACATACAATATATTATAAAGTGCATGACGCCCGTTTTTGTACCTGTATGTAATCGTACGAATTCACCTTTAGACCTCCGTCACGTCTTAAAGAATAAAGACTTAGAACATTTTTCCCCGTACTACATTTAAAAGTTACGGGGGGTTACTTTTTTTCAGCAATTATCAAATTTCAATTTCTAACCCTAAGGGAATTTTTATCCTTTCGAAAAATATTTTACAATACTTTTTTTCAATAACAATTTAAATCTAACAAAATGGCAACCGCAACACTTAACAAAACAGCAAGTCCGGTTATAATTACAAGAACCGATTATGAAATTTTGAACAGCTATGTAAAAAATCTTCACGGAATGCAGGTATCTGAAAAAGAAAATTTTAGTAAATTATCGGGCGAATTAAAAAAGGCAGAAATCGTAGATGATGAAAAGCTACCAACAAATATTGTCCGCCTTGGCTCTACTGTAGTTATTAAAGATCTTTTGACGAACCGCGACATGATGGTAACAATCGTTTTACCACTGAACGCAGATATCAAACAAAAGAAAGTATCTGTTTTGGCGCCGATCGGCACTGCGCTGATTGGCTTTGAAAAAGGTCAGACGGTGAGTTGGAATGTGCCTTCAGGCAAAAAAGACTTTAAAATAGTGGATGTAATCAATGAAAATCTGTAAAAGTTTTTGAATCCCTAAATTCAATTATCATGAATGCTATCGAATATACCAGCCTTTCTATTATTGGAGTTCTGTTACTGCTGGCTATTGGTTTATCATGGATAAATCATTTGCGAAAGAAAAAGCAAAATAAAAAATTGCTTCGGGAATTCGATGATTTTATTATTCAAAATAAGCTTACGATTGATAACAGGCAAAGGTTTAATAAAAATATTATCGGAATAGACCGCCTGAATTATGTAGTGGTTTTTTTAAATGATAAGGGCAAAAGACTTCATTTGGTTCGTTTAAAAGACATTTGTTAATGCCGCCTGGTAAAAGAAAGGAGCAAACCGGGCGGCCACATTAACCGTATATTTTTAAAATGTAATTTTAAGCAAGAAGAAAAAGCCGAAGTTATTTTTCCATTTTATAATGAGCAAACCGATGATGTTTTCGCGATGATGACCCATTCTAAAAAGGCAGCAATTTGGGCTAAGCGAATTAACATTTTTAGAGAATCAGTTATGCTAAAAGAAATGCAACTTGCCAAATGAATTATTGCCGGCTTGTCAATCAATTTATTTTTATGAAATGCGATGGCGTGAGATTTATCAACCGGGCAAAACCCCAGATGATTGCTTTTTTATTTTCGGATAAAGTACATTTGCGCATGCTAAACTGTTGAATTTTAAACTCATATTGTGAAGAAAGCTTTTCTTTTATCCATAAGTCTTATTGCAACTTTATTCTCATTAGCGCAGCATAAATTTACCATTAGCGGAACCATAAGAGATCAGAAAACGGGCGAGACTCTGATTGGTGCTACAATTGTTTTGTCTGGCAATGGCAATTACAGCGTTGTAAGCAACGGCTATGGGTTTTATTCTATCACCGCGCCGGAGAATAGTTACCTCCTGAGTGCAGGTTTTTCAGGATACCAAATTGATTCATCTACAATTTCGCTTTCTAACGATATTACAAAAAACATCGACCTAAATCCAGAGGCGACAAGATTGCAGGAAGTTGTTATTTCTGCAAAAGAACAAAACGACATAACCAAGACTTTACCGGGCATGCAAAGGATTTCTATGAGTGAAATAAAAAATGTGCCGGTTATTTTTGGAGAAAAGGATATTTTAAAAACCATACAATTATTACCCGGGATTAAAACTGCCGGAGAAGGATCTTCCGGCTTTTTTGTGCGCGGCGGTGGCGCAGATCAAAATCTAATTTTATTGGATGAAGCTACCGTTTATAATGCTTCCCATTTGTTGGGTTTTTTTTCCACTTTTAATTCTGATGCGATTAAAGATGTTACTATTTACAAAGGAGATATGCCTGCGCAATATGGCGGCCGCTTGTCTTCGTTGCTGGATATTAAAATGAAAGACGGCAATGATAAAAATTATAAAGTAAGCGGAGGAATTGGACTCATTTCTTCACGCCTTAATGTAGAAGGGCCGATTGTGAAAAATAAAGGATCGTTTATAATAAGCGCCCGCAGAACCTACGCCGATCTTTTTTTGAAACTTTCGCATGACAGTGATGTAAATCAAAGTATCATTTACTTTTACGATTTGAATGCAAAAGCCAATTACCAGATCAACCAAAATAACCGGGTGTATTTGTCAGGTTATTTTGGAAAAGATGTGCTTGGATATGGCCACCAGTTTGGAATACAATGGGGTAATAGCACGGCTACTTTAAGATGGAATCATATTTTCAGCAACAAATTATTTTCAAATACATCATTTATTTATAGTGATTATAATTACAACGTTAGTATCAATCATACCACCAATGATCTGGCCATCGTTTCAAGAATAAAAGATTTAAGCCTTAAAGAAGACCTGCAGTATTTCGCAGGAAATAAACATAAAATCAATTTTGGTTTTAATCTCACCCGCCACACTTTTACTCCGGGAAACTTTAAAACTTCGGCTACGTCATCTTATAATTCTTTAATCCTTCCGAATAAATATGCTTTTGATGGCGCAGTGTATGTTTCTGAAGAATGGAGCCTTGGTAATAATTTGAAAATAAATTCGGGTTTACGCTTGTCTTCATTTGATATGGTTGGCCCCGGAGATTTCTTCACGTATGATAGCCGGGGCAATGTACAAACTATAAAGACTTATTCTTCGGGGCAAATTGTTACCTCCTACTTAAATCTTCAGCCGCGGTTTGCAGCAACTTATCAATTAAATGACTTCAGTTCTATAAAGGCTTCGTATTCCAGAAATGCTCAGAATCTCCATTTATTATCGAATTCAACCGGCAGCAATCCAACCGACCTGTGGATACCGAGCAGCAACAATGTAAAGCCTGAAATCGCAGACCAGGTATCGGCGGGATATTATCGCAATTTTAGCAACAACCAATATGCATTTTCTGCAGAAATCTATTTCAAAAATTTACAACACCAAATTGATTATAAAAACGGAGCAGAACTGGTGGCCAATCAGTTGGTGGAATCTCAATTAGTTTACGGAAAAGGAAGGGCTTACGGTATTGAATTTTATGTAACTAAAAAAGTAGGAAAATTAAGTGGTTGGATTAGTTACACGCTTTCGCGGACCGAACGAAAAATAAATGGAATCAATAATAATTTCTGGTATCCGGCTACACAGGACCAAACCCACAACCTTGCCGTTGTCGTCATCTATCAACTCAGTAAAAAATGGACGATTTCGAGTGATTTTGTTTTTAACACAGGGAATGCAGTTACGTGGCCTTCGGGAAAATATGATGTAGATGGCCGAACTGTCTTTTATTACACCGAACGCAATGGTTATAGAATGCCACCCAATAATCGCCTGGATTTGAGTGCCACGTTGGAAGGAAAAAAAACCAAAAAATTTGAGAGTAGCTGGACTTTTTCGGTGTATAATGTGTATGGCAGAGAAAATCCGTATTTTATACAGTTCCAAGACGATCCCCAAAATCCGGAAACAACGCAGGCGGTTCAATATTCGTTATTTAGATGGGTGCCGTCCATTACTTATAATTTTAAATTTTAAGAATAAAGTGAAAATTGGAAAAAATATTTTTATAACGTCTTTTATTTTTTTACTGTCAATTTTAATATTTGGATGTAAAAAAGTAATTGATGTAAAGTTGAACAACACAGGTGCACAAACTATCATAACCGGCGAGATCAATAATCTTGAAGGGCCGTATAAAGTAACAATTTCAAAATCTGTAAATTTTACTGCTGACAATAGCTCACCGCCGGTTGTTGGCGCGTTGGTTATTATCTCAGGGAACGAAGTTATCGACACTTTATCTGAATTGACGCCGGGAGAATATTTTACTAAAAAGATTAAAGGCAAACCTGGCCAGGCTTATTCGTTATTGGTCAACGCGGAAGGGAAGATTTATACGGCCACTTCCACCATGCCCAAGCCTGTTGGGCTAGACTCGCTAAGTTTTTTATTGGGAAGAAATGACGTTATTTATGCAGTTGCCAATTTCCAGGATCCTCCCAATGTCGCTAACTATTACCAATTTATTGAATATGCAAATGGAGAACAATTTGGAAATGGACGGGGAAATTTAGTGTTTGATGACCGCCTTTCAGACGGAAGGTACATTAGCATGGCATTATATGATGACAGCTCGGATATAAAACAAGGAAGCACACTTACCGTACAAATGAATTGTATCGATAAAAATGTATACACTTATCTAAATGAACTTTTTCAAATATCAGGCAACGGTGGGGGATTTTCAAGTCCAACGCCTGCCAATCCTGAAAGTAATATCAGCGGCGGAGCGCTCGGTTATTTTAGCGCCAATACCGTAACGAGCAAAACGGTGAAATTGCAGTAAACAAAGTTTTTTACAAGATTTTTGTTTTGGTAACAGTAATGCATATACGAAATTTTCACTCTAACAAAATGCATTTAAAAAACATTCCATTAATGAAAACGATAACGTCCCTGGATGCTTCCATACGTATGATTAAAACGTTGGCTGCTGGCATCTCTGGTTTCAAAAACAACGCCGAGCCTTAATGTATATCTGTCAAAAGAATATAAAGCACCTAATTGTTGAGTAAATACGAAAGGTTTTACGGTAGAAATAATTGGTCCTTTATCTTTTCTGAATAAACCTCCCTGAATTGTTGCATCGTACAATTGGTATTTCAAATCAGGCGAGTAATAAAAAAATAATTCTGATCCTTTTATTTCGTCTGCCCGATTTTCTTCAAGAGCTGCGTTCCAATACGCACTTTCGCTTGCCAGTTTTAATTTACCGAACTGAAAAAAAATGCCCTGGCTAATATTGGTAAAACTGGTTCCTAAAGTAACATTAGTAACCGGTGTCAGTTGAAAAAAAGTTGTTTTAGCCCCGACCAATCCTTTGGCGTAAAGTGCATGCAGGTTAACACCGGGCTCAGTCCTCACTTGATAATTCCATATCCAACCCCAAATACTTGGGTTCACATGTATCAATTTATGAAAGCCATCCTGCATTTGTTCCCCCAAAGATGCTTTCCCGATTGTTCCGAGCGAAACGCCCCATTGAAAAAGCCGGTTATTTATCATAAAATCAGATCGGGAAAACTTTGCGTATAGATAACCAGCTATTGGCCGATCGATTTGTTCAGGATGATAAATTTTTCGGGAGAAAGCAGTATAAAGTTTTTGCCCGATCTCATACTGATCAATTTGTTTGATGAATTTAGTATTCCCGGTATGATGGATTCTACTATAATTTAAAATTATCCCGTTGGTATAATAAGCATCTTTCCCCTGGAATAAGTAATAATCATTTTCTGTCGTAATCGATAGTTGTTGAGAATAAATCTTCGAAACGGATTGCTGAGCTTTGGAAGTAAAAAAGAAAAACAGCGGAAAGATTATACCGATGAGCTTAATTTGTATTGAACCGCGTGCCATAAATACCTCAAATAATTAATTAAAACGAAGGTATTTAAAAGGCGATACAGTAAACGAACTTTTTGGTTAGATTATTCATTTGTGGTCTGAAAATTCCATTAAGTTTTTAATTATGTTGAAGTATTTAAGCCCATTCCCGGATCAGAAAAGCAGAGAACCTGGCCAATATTTCCAGTAACCTTGATAGTTATTATATTGCAATAGTTTAAAAATAAAACTCCGTTATATAAATCAAATTGAACCAATCAGCATGAAAAAAATATTTCTTCTATTATTTTCGATAATGGCGCTCAATGTTGCGACGAGCTTTGCGCAGATTCCAAGGCTGGTTGAAAAAGACGGCCGACATGCTTTATTGGTTGATGGAAAGCCCTTTTTTATTCTTGGCGGCCAGGCTCATAATTCAAGCGCGTGGCCCGGTATGTTGCCGCATGTTTGGAAGGCTATTAAAGCTCTTCATGCCAATACTTTGGAAGTGCCCATCTACTGGGAACAGGTAGAACCCAAAGAAGGAAAATTCGATTTCTCTTTAATTGATACATTATTGGTACAAGCACGGCTCCATAAAGTTCATTTGGTATTGCTGTGGTTTGCCACCTGGAAAAATGGTAGTAATCATTATATGCCTTTGTGGATGAAAACTAATTCTGAAAAATACCCGAATATTATAACTAAAGATGGAAAGCATGTGGATTCACCATCTCCGAATTTTCAGGCAACACTGGATGCTGATAAAAAGGCCTTTGCGGCGGTAATGAAATACCTGAAGAAATCAGATCCAGCACATACTGTGATCATGATACAGGTTGAAAATGAATCCGGCGCCTGGGGCAGTGTGAGAGATTATTCTTCAACTGCACAAAAATTATTTGAAGAGGATGTGCCTGCCGAATTACTGGCACCTTCCGTTCTAAAAGCGCTGCATGTATCCGAAGGAGCTAAAGGTTCGTGGCAAAATGTTTTTGGAAATAGGGCCGATGAATATTTCCAGGCTTGGTCAGTTGCCCGTTTCATCGGCCAGGTGGCAGCAGCAGGAAAAACCGAATATCGTTTGCCAATGTATGCTAATGCAGCCATTAGAGATCCACTTACCAATCCCACCGCAGACAATTATGAAAGTGGCGGACCTACAGATAATGTAATTCCCATTTGGAAGGTAGCGGCGCCCGCAATCGACCTGGTAGCGCCTGATATTTATATTGATGGAAGTGAAAAAATATTAAAAGTAATTGACTTGTATAACCGGCCTGGCAACGCCCTTTTAGTTCCTGAAACGAGCTTAGCGAAGGATAAAGTAAAATATCTTTATGAAGTAATCGCCAATGGCGGAATTGGTTTTTCACCGTTTGGTATTGACAATAATAACGAAGGAAAAACAGAAGCTGAAATTTCTGAAAAATTAGCCCCTTTCGCAAAAGAATATGCCATTATTTCACCAATGATGCGCGAGTTGGCGCAATGGAGTTTTGAGGGGAAAATAAAAGCTGTTGTAGAGCGTGAAGATTATGCAAAGCAAACAATTGAACTTGGCGATTGGAAAGCTACAATAATGTTTGGCGGAAATGGCAGGGGCAATCCAGCACCCATAAATAAAAATCCAACAGGTAAAATAATGATTGTTCAATTATCTGAAAACAAGTTTATTGTTATAGGAACGGAGTGCCATATTACGTTTCAACCGACTGGCAAAAATGACGGCAAAGGCTGGCAATACGGAAAAGTGGAAGAAGGAAAATATGAAAATGGAAAATTCAAATTACTCCGAATTCAAAATGGTGACGAAACAGACTGGGGCGGACCGGGGTTTGGAGAATGGCCCACCGTATTGCGTATTTCATTAATAGCAAGATGATGCTTTTATTTTTAGAAAAAGCGACCGGGTTATTGGCAATAGGAAAATAGAAATCTAATATATTTGTTCATTTACTACAAACAATTTTTAGAATTCTTTATTGGTATAATGATCCCGATTTTTTATAACAAGTCAAAAATTTAAACAAAAAAAGGAGCAAGATTGCTCTTACTCCTTACATTTAATTTATTAAACAAAGTTCAATATTCAATATTATTCTTCTTCATCGAAAGCCATCGCTTCTTTGGTAGTCATCAATAATTCATACTCTTCTTTACTACCAACGATCATGTTTTCAAAGTCCCTCAATCCTGTACCGGCAGGTATCGGATGGCCGGTGATTACATTTTCTTTCAGGCCAAGCATAGTATCTGTTTTTCCTTGTATGGCAGCAGATGACAATACTTTGGTTGTTTCCTGGAAAGATGCTGCAGAAATCCAGCTTTGAGTTCCTAATGAGGCTTTTGTAATTCCCAGTAACAATGGCGAAGAGGTTGCAGGATGTGCATCACGGAATTCGACTGTCTTTTTATCTGCACGACGAAGAATGGAATTTTCTTCTCTCACTTCTCTCAAAGTCACAATCCTTCCAGGCTTCATCTTGGTGCTTTCGCCTGAATCAGTAACTACTTTCTTATCAAATATCCAGTCATTTTCAGTATTAAAATCGTGCCTGTCTTCTGTATCTCCTTCAAGGAATTTAGTGTCTCCTGCATCCTCGATGGTTACTTTACGCATCATCTGGCGAACGATTACTTCAATATGCTTGTCGTTGATTTTTACACCTTGCAAACGGTACACTTCCTGTATTTCATTCACCACATATTCCTGAACAGCAAAAGGCCCTTTGATTGAAAGTATATCAGCTGGCGCTATTTGCCCATCGGATAAAGCAACCCCGGCTTTAACGAAATCACCTTCCTGTGCCAGAATCTGCCTGGTGAGTGGAACGAGGTATTTTTTAATAACACCATCTCTTGCTTCTACAATTATTTCACGGTTTCCACGCTTGATGTTTCCAAAAGAAACGACACCGTCAATTTCAGAAACTACAGCAGGATTTCCAGGATTTCTTGCTTCAAACAATTCTGTAACACGAGGCAAACCACCTGTGATATCTCTTAATTTTCCTAACACACGAGGAATTTTCACCACAACCTGGCCAGCTTTTATATCATCGCCTTCTTCCATAGTAATGTGAGAACCTGCAGGAAGATTATATCCTTTAGAATCTTTTTTACCTTCGATGATCATAGAAGGAATACGCGCTTTATCTTTTGTTTCGATAACCACTTTTTCCCTATGACCGGTTTGCTCATCCGCTTCTTCACGATAAGTAACACCTTCTACAATATTTTCAAATTTTAATGTTCCGTCAATTTCAGAAACGATTACATTATTAAATGGATCCCATGTACAAAGCACATCCCCTTTGATTACTTTTTGCCCGTCTTTAACGTTAAGTGTAGAACCATAAGGTACATTATTACTAATCAATAACCGATCGTTTTTCACATCCATAATCCTTACTTCACCGGTACGTCCGATTACTATCTTTATTTTTTCGCCTGCATTGTTGATGGCATCCACAGTACGTAAACCGTCGAATTGAATCGTTCCGTCAAAACGCGCTGTCAGCGTAGATTCTACCGAAGCCGAACCTGCCACACCACCCACGTGGAATGTACGAAGTGTCAACTGGGTTCCAGGCTCTCCGATTGACTGAGCAGCAATAATTCCTACTGCGTCACCTTTTTGGGCAGTATAACCGGAAGCGAGGTTTTTACCATAGCATCTTACGCATACACCACGGCGGCTTTCGCAGGTCAACACTGAGCGTATTTCCATGCTTTCTACCCCGGCCCCTGTAATTGAATTTCCAACCTCTTCGGTAATGATCGTACCAGCTTCAACCAAAATTTCATCTGATATCGGATCGTACACATTGTGCAAAGAGGTCCTTCCGAGTATCCTATCATACAAAGGTTCAATAACATCTTCATTATCTTTCAATGCTGAAACAGTAATTCCTCTTAAAGTACCACAATCTTCTTCATTAATAACTACATCCTGAGCCACATCCACCAGCCTTCTTGTGAGATAACCGGCATCAGCTGTTTTTAACGCGGTATCGGCCAAACCTTTACGCGCACCGTGCGTGGAAATAAAATATTCCAACACATTCAATCCATCTTTGAAATTGGAAAGAATAGGATTTTCAATAATTTCACTGCCTGTGCTTCCGGATTTACGCGGCTTTGCCATCAATCCCCTGATACCTGCAAGCTGTTTGATCTGCTGCTTGGAACCACGAGCGCCGGAATCCAACATCATATAAACAGAATTAAATCCTTGTTTATCAGCCGCCAATTCCCGGATTAAAGTTTCTGTGAGCTTTGTATCTACACGGCTCCAGATATCAATAATTCCATTGTATCTTTCATTATTGGTTATCAATCCTGAATTATAATTATCCCAAACTTCGTCTACTTCTACCGAAGCGTTTTCAATCATAGCTTCTTTGGTATCAGGAATGATGAGGTCATTTATATTAAACGATAAACCTCCCTTAAATGCCATCCTGAAACCTAGTAGTTTAATATCATCCAAAAACTTTGCTGTGGTTGGAATATTTGTCCATTTGATAATGTCTCCAATTATCTCCCGCAATGATTTCTTTGTAAGTAACGCATTAATAAATCCTACAGTCTTAGGAACATGCTGATTAAATATAACACGCCCAACGGTTGTATCTATAAGTTTATTAGAAAGAGAACCATCAGCGTTCCTCACATTTGCTTTTACTTTTATTCCGGCATGGAGGTCAATTTTACGTTCGTTATAAGCAATAATTACTTCTTCAGGAGAATAGAAAATTTTCCCTTCACCTTTTATTATTTCTTCCGGTGTAGATTTTTTTCCTTTGGTTATGTAATACAATCCCAAAACCATGTCCTGTGAAGGCAAAGTAATAGGCGTACCATTCTGAGGATTCAAAATATTGTGGGAAGAAAGCATCAACATCTGAGCTTCCAATATTGCCGCACTGCTCAACGGAACGTGAACAGCCATTTGGTCACCATCGAAATCGGCGTTGAATGCGGTAGTTACCAGCGGATGAAGCTGAATCGCTTTTCCTTCAATCAGTTTAGGCTGAAATGCCTGGATAGAAAGTCTGTGCAATGTCGGGGCCCGATTGAGCATAATCGGATGTCCTTTTAAAATATTTTCAAGAATATCCCAAATAATCGCTTCTTTTTTATCCACCAACTTCCTCGCGCTCTTCACTGTTTTCACAATGCCTCTTTCGATTAGTTTACGGATAATAAAAGGCTTGAATAATTCAGCGCCCATATCTTTTGGCAAACCACATTCATGCATTTTTAATTCAGGTCCTACTACAATTACAGAACGGCCTGAGTAGTCAACACGTTTTCCCAAAAGGTTTTGACGGAAACGCCCTTGTTTACCTTTCAATACATCACTCAAAGATTTTAATGCACGTCCACCTTCTGCTTTTACTGCATTTGATTTACGGGAATTATCAAATAATGAATCAATAGCTTCCTGAAGCATACGTTTCTCATTTCTAAGAATCACTTCAGGCGCTTTAATTTCCAATAATCTTTTCAAACGATAGTTACGAATGATAACGCGACGATACAGATCATTCAAATCTGATGACGCAAAACGGCCTCCATCCAAAGGAACCAATGGGCGAAGTTCGGGTGGAATTACCGGGATATATTGCATCACCATCCATTCAGGACGGTTATTTATTCTTGTATTCGCATCGCGGAAACCTTCAACAACGCTCAGGCGTTTTAAGGCATCGGCCTTACGCTGCTGTGATGTTTCATTAGCTGCTGAGTTTCGAAGGTCAAAAGACAATTGATCCAAATCTATTCTCTGTAACATATCGTGAACTGCCTCGGCGCCCATCTTGGCAATAAATTTATCCGGATCTTCGTCAGGCAACATTTGATTGTCCTTTGGAAGCGTATCCAAAATATCCAGGTATTCTTCTTCAGTTAACAGGTCACTATAATTTTGCCCTTTATCAGCGCGGATTCCAGCCTGGATAACTACATATCTTTCATAATACACAATGGTTTCTAATTTCTTAGAACTCATTCCGAGCAAGTAACCAATTTTATTAGGAAGAGATTTGAAATACCAGATATGAACCACCGGAACCACCAATTTGATGTGCCCCATTCTTTCACGGCGTACTTTCTTTTCAGTTACTTCTACACCACAACGGTCACACACGATTCCTTTGTAACGGATACGTTTGTATTTACCGCATGCGCATTCGTAATCTTTTACCGGCCCAAAAATCCTTTCGCAAAACAAACCATCTCTTTCAGGTTTGTAAGTGCGGTAATTAATGGTTTCAGGCTTTAAAACTTCACCGTAGCTTCTTTCAAGAATAGAGTCAGGAGAAGTAAGGCCAATGGTAATTTGAGAAAATGTTGGACGTGGACGATTTTCCTTTCTTTGCATATATTTTTTTCTTTAAGCTAATAGCTTTCAGAATAAGCTAAAAGCGAAATTTTAATTATTTGTTTGTTTACTGGCAGCAAAA
>JBDTHD010000140.1:0-3108 GCA_039937075.1 Ginsengibacter sp.
CAAAAGAACTGCGTATAACCCTGGTAGTTATATCAGGAAATAATTTAGAAATATTTTTAATCGGTGGAATAAAAGATTCGGTTTCTTCTTTCCTGTTAATATATCTTTTTAAAATATTTTCACAAACTGGCAATTCATATTCCGAATCTTCGGTTAGCGAAACGCGGATGGTATCACCAATTCCATCTTCCAGCAAAGTGCCGATTCCAATCGCCGATTTAATTCTCCCGTCTTCGCCATCGCCCGCTTCTGTTACGCCGAGATGCAATGGATAACAATGTCCGAGCTCACTTTGCATGTTTTCTATCAAAAGGCGGTAAGCCTGCACCATCACCTGTGGATTACTGCTTTTCATGCTGAGCACGATGTTGTAATAATTTTCACTTTCAGCAATTCGTAAAAATTCCATCGCGCTTTCTACCATCCCGATCGGCGTATCACCATGCCGGCTCATTATTCTATCACTCAGTGAACCATGGTTTGTTCCAATTCTCATCGCAGTTCCATATTCTTTACAGATTTTTACCAATGGTGTAAACCTGTTTCTGATTCTTTCTATTTCTTCTTCATAATCCGCGTTAGTATATTCAATCAATTCAAATTTTTTCTTGTCCACATAATTGCCCGGATTCACACGAACTTTTTCAACAATCCTTGCGGCAATTTCGGCAGCGTTTGGAGTAAAATGAATATCAGCTACTAACGGTGTTGCATAACCGCGATTCCTTAACTCATTTTTTATGTTTAATAAATTTTCAGCTTCTTTTTTTGACGGTGCTGTAATACGCACCAATTCTGCCCCGGCTTCAATACACCTTATACTTTGCTCCACTGTTCCAATAGTGTCCATTGTATCAGTGGTAGTCATTGTTTGAATCCGAATAGGATTAAAATTTCCAATCAACAGGTCGCCCACTTTTACTTCGAGCGTTTTCAGCCTTTTATATTGGGTTAATGATTCTGCAAAAAGTTCCATATATGTTCGTGATAAATATGTTGCAAAAATACAACTTCGTTATCGGAATGGCGTGTAAAGGGAGTTTAAGGTAGGTAAAAATATGAGTATAAAAACTGCATATTTGAATGACAGCCATTAATTTTGATAAAAGTAAAAAAGAGAAAATGGAAATAATTATTATTTGTAGGTTTACTATAAAGATTCTTACAACCTTCCTTCGAAAAGGTTTATTAATAGAAAGACTGACCATTTTGTTATTAATTATACTACCGGCTATGGCAAAATCCCAACAAACAATTTTTGAAAAAAGTAACGGAAAAGCAACTGCTACTTATTTTGAAGCTATTCAGTTTTACAAAGAACTGGCGCTTCATTCTTCTATCATAAAATTTGAAACCAAAGGGTTTACAGATGCAGGTTACCCACTCAATCTAATTTTGATCAGTGCTGATAAAGATTTTGATCCTGATTCCTGGCATAGAAAACATAAAGTAACCATTCTTATTAATAATGGTATTCACCCCGGCGAGCCTGATGGAATTGATGCCAATATGATATTGGTTCGTGATATTATCAACAAAAAAATAAAATTACCTGGTAATGTTGGTATAGCGGTTATTCCGGTTTACAACATTGGAGGCGCTTTGAACAGGAATAGTTTTAGCCGCGTAAACCAGGATGGTCCCGAATCTTACGGATTCAGGGGAAATGCTCAAAATCTTGATCTCAACCGGGATTTTACAAAATGCGATTCTAAAAATGCAAGGTCTTTTGCACAAATATTTCATTTTCTGAATCCGGATATTTTGATAGATACGCATGTAAGTGATGGAGCAGATTACCAGCATACAATGACATTGATTACTACACAATATGATAAGCTTGGGCAACAGCTTGGCGCGTGGGTTAAAGGAACATTTGAACCGGCGTTGTACAAGGGAATGAAAACGAAAAACTGGGATATGGTTCCTTATGTAAATGTAGAAGATTCCGACCCATCCAAGGGGTTCAGCATGTTTTATGATTCTCCAAGATATTCTTCCGGTTATGCAGCTTTGTTCAACACAATTAGTTTTATGCCTGAAACACAAATGCTAAAACCTTATAAAAAAAGAGTTCAGGCTACTTATGATTTATTAAACACGATGATTCAACAGGCAAGCATACACGCAAAAAGCCTTTTGGCAATAAGAAAAGCGGCGATTGAAAATACCGCCCTGCAAAAAAGTTTTCCATTGAGTTGGAAATTAGACACAAACCAATCCAGGATGGTTTCTTTTGAAGGATACCAATCAGGCTTTAAGACCAGCAAAGCCACAGGGTTACCGGTATTATTTTATGATCATACAAAACCCTATTCAAAAGAGGTAAAATATTACGACACTTTTTTGCCTGAAAATATAGTAAGAAAAGCCAAAGAATATATTATCCCACAAGGCTGGTGGAAGGTAATTGATTTACTTAAACTAAATGATGTGAAAATGACTCGTTTAAAAAGAGATACAATAATGGAAGTAAATGTTTATCATATTGCCGATGTAAAATCTTTGCCGTATGCTTATGAGAAACATCATAAGAATTTCGATGTTGCTGTTACTTCTATAAAAGAAAAAATTCAGTTTTTAAAAGGCGATTATGTAATTAAATTAAATCAATCTTCAAATAGGTATATCACTGAAATGCTTGAGCCAACAGGTGATGACAGCTTTTTTTCCTGGAATTTTTTTGATGCTATTTTGCAAAGAAAAGAAGGGTATAGTGATTACCGTTGGGATGATGTTGCTACACAATATTTAAAAAAGCATCCTGATTTACAACAAAAGTTAGAAGCTAAAAAAAAATCTGATAGTGCTTTTGCAAAAAGCGCTTCTGAACAGTTGTCATTTATTTATAAAAATTCCCCCTGGTTTGAGCCGGAGTATTTAAGATACCCGGTTTATAGGCTGGATAATGACAGTTATATACCCGCCAAATGAGCAAGTTAAATCACCAATCTTTTTCAGGACTATCAGGAGCAGCCACTCCTTTCAATTTTTGCATTTTATCCTGCAATTGTTTTTCATTTTCCAAAAGGGATTTTAATTTTTCTTCAGCATCTTGCTTAGACAATCTTGAGGGAGTGGGCTTTGGCTGATTGTTTTTTGGTTGGT
>JBDTHD010000141.1:0-5405 GCA_039937075.1 Ginsengibacter sp.
CAAAAAGGCTGGATTCTTATTTTACAATTTCTATTTTTGAATTTGATTTTCCTGGTTTAAATCTTTTGTACCCACATAAAAATTTTCATCCACTTTTATTTCCTTCACGCCTTTCGGAACGGGTTTAAATTTTTGTGTGGGATGAATGAAAATTAAATTTCCCTTCGCATTATATATTTTTAAAGCCATATTAAATCCGTCAATACAATTGACCCAACGGTAATAAATAATTCCATCAATTTTTTTATATTCCAGCTCAGGAATTTGAATAGTGGTTAGATATTGTTCAAAAACTTTTGAAAAATCAATGCCTGATCTTTGATTGATATAGTCTTCAATCTGTTTACTGGTAACGGTTTGGTGATAAAATGTTTTATTCAATCCTCTTAAAATACTTCTAAATTTTTCATCATTGTTAATGATTTGTCTTATCATGTGAATCATGTTGCCGCCTTTATAGTACATATCTCCGCTGCCTTCTTCGTTTACTCCATAGTGAGCAATGATAGGCTTGTCATTCAGGATATTTTTCCTGGTTCCTATAACATATTCATCGCCGGCTTTTTTGCCATAATAGTATTCAGTAAAAAGCGATTCTGCATAATTGGCAAAGGATTCGTGTATCCACATATCGGCCAGGTCTTTTGAAGTAATATTATTTCCAAACCATTCATGCGCGCTTTCGTGTACGATTATAAAATCCCATTTCATTCCCCAACCGCTGTGCGAAAGATCGTGGCCGAGGTAGCCTTCCATATAATGATTTCCATAGGCAATAGCACTTTGATGTTCCATGCCGAGGTACGGCGCGTCAACTAACTTGTAACCATCTTTGTAAAACGGGTAAGGGCCGAACCAGTATTCAAATGCTTTCATCATTCTTGGTGCGTCTTTAAAATGAACTTTTGCTTTGGCAAGATTGGAATCAAGCACCCAATAATCCATGGTAAGATTGCCTTTTTCGCCTTTGTAGATCTGACCAAAATGAACAAACTTGCCGATGTAAAAAGTAATGTCGTAATTATTAATCGGGCTTACTACCGCCCACGTATACACGCTGTTTCCGTCACCGGCGTTTTCAACACTTCTTAGTCTTCCATTGCTCACGGTAATTAAATCTGAAGGAGCGGTAAAATGCATTTCTGCACTATCAGGTTCATCGCCCTGGTAATCTTTACACGGATACCAAACGCTGGCGCCCCAACCCTGGCACACTACTGCCACCCAAGGATTTCCGGCTTTATCCCTGTTCCAGACGAAACCTCCATCCCACGGTGCTTTCTTTGCTATTCGTGGTTTGCCATGATAATAGACAACCAGGTTGGAAACCTCTTTAATCTTACGATCGTTCGGTTTATCTTCCTTAGAATTTTTTTGTGTGATCATGATGGTATTGATATCATGCTTTGCAACCATAGGAGAAGGCTGGTTTTTCAGAAAAACAAAAAACGCATTTCCTTCGCGGGTAAATGCCAGGTTGGTTTTGTTTAAGGGATATTCGGGAGACCCTGTTTCCAGGATAGCAGAATCCATTTCCATTGGTTTCTGGAGATCTATCTGAAAAAATCCGGGATGATCTTTTAAAATAGGTTGGTAACTGATAATATTATAACCGCTGATGGTGCTGTCCTGGAAATTAAATTTTACATGTAAATTATATTTCGTAGCATTCCACCAGGATCTTCCGGGCCCGTTGCTTCCCCGCAAAGTATCAGCGTGGGTAAAATTCTGAGCATCTGAAGAATTAAAAATTAAAAAAGCAAAACATAAAACAGCAATTATCTTTTTCATTTGCTAAATTTATTTTTTTTAAAACAAAGATGAAGTTAAATAAACAAATCCCTTTCCGACAGACAAAAATAATCCGGGCCTCTATTTACTTTCCGATTTTGATCCTGTTTTTCTTGTCTTCATGCGCTCATCACCATAATGATAAAAATATTTTCAGGTACAACGAACAGTCGGGAATTGCTACGCTTGATCCGGCGTTTGCAAAAAATCAGTCCATCATGTGGGCTGTCCACCAGATGTACAATACGCTTGTTCAGATTGATAACAATTTAAACCTCGTGCCTTCTTTGGCAAAAAGCTGGGATATTTCTGATGACAATCTCACGTTTACATTTCATTTACGAAACGATGTCTATTTCCAGGATAATCCTGCATTCCCGAATGGTAAAGGAAGAAAAATGACAGCGAAGGATGTAGTCTATAGTTTTGAAAGAATTCTAGATCCGGCCACGGCCAGCAGTGGCTCATGGATATTTAATGGAAGAGTGGATACGATACAACCTTTCAAAGCCATCAATGACAGCACATTTCAATTAAAATTATTAAAACCTTTTCATCCTATTCTTGGTGTGATGAGTATGCAATACTGTTCGATAATACCAAAAGAAGTAGTTGATAAATATGGAAAGGATTTTCGTCGCCATCCGTGCGGTACCGGCCCTTTCGAGATGGTAGCGTGGGACGAAGGACAGGCTCTTGTAATGAAAAAGAATCCAACTTATTTTGAACGAGATAGTTTAGGGCAGAGGCTTCCGTACCTTGATGGACTTAAAGTCTCTTTTCTTCAAAACAAGGCGACAGAATTTTTAGAATTCGAACAAAATCGGTTGGATTTTGTAAATGAAATTGATCCTTCTTTCAAAGACGAAGTGCTTACAAAAGCAGGCTCGCTTCGTAAAGCATGGAAAGGGAAAATTTTGTTGGTAAAACAGCCTGCGCTTACCATAGAATATTTAGGATTTTTATGTGACAGCAGTTTGGATGTTGTAAAAAACTCTCCTGTTAAAGATGTGCGTATCAGGAAGGCAATTAATTATGGATTTAACCGCCGCAAAATGATTTTATACATTCGCAATTCCATTAGCATTGCTGCGGAAAGTGGTTTTATTCCTGCAGCGTTTCCTTCCTTTGATTCATCTGCAGTAAAGGGTTATCATTATGATCCGGAGAAGGCACTGCAATTATTAAAAGAAGCTGGTTATCCAAATGGCGTAGGATTACCTCCTTTAAAATTACTCACCGTTCCATTGTATGCGGATGTTGCCAGTTATATCGCTAACGAGTTGCAGCAAATCGGAATTAAAATTAATGTAGAAGTTGTTCAAAAAAGTCTTTTGCTTGAGCAAACGGCAAAATCTGAAGCCTTATTTTTTCGGGGAAGCTGGATAGCCGATTATCCTGATGCCGAAAATTTTTTAAGCGTCTTTTATAGTAAAAATCCTGCGCCGCCCAATTATACAAGATATAACAATCCAAAATTTGACAAATTATATGAAGAATCATTGTCAGAAAAAAATGATTCCATTCGTTATAAACTTTATCAACAGGCCGACCAAATAGTTATGAATGATGCGCCAGTTGTGCCTTTGTGGTACGATATGGTTATTTGGCTGGTTCATCCTTATGTGAAAAATTTTCTTCCCAATGGATTAAATTTACTGGAATTAAGGCGAGTTAAGCTGGAGCATTAAATAAATTAATTATCCTAATCTGATTTAAATTTTTCTTCTTTTATTTATCAGGAAATCTCCTGGTTTGAAGCCGCTTCAATATTTTAGCATGGTAATTGCATTTAATGTCCAAACTCTTTAGATTTAGCATGAATATTTCATCTCCATATCAGTCTCGCCAAAACGATTATCCTGATGGCGCTAAGAATCTTTCCAATTTTTCTTCCAAAATCGAATTAGAAAAAACAGATAATATTTCGACGGAACAGTTATATGAAGCGGTTTATAAAAATGCTTTTCATCCAATGTTTATTGAAAATACTGATGGAAGAATTGTAAAGTTCAATGAAAAATTTTCAGAGTTGTTTGGATTTTCCCAAAAAGAAGCAGAGCGTCTTACTGCAAAGATTTTTTTTGAGACGGACGAAAACTCATTTCTTTTTTTTACTAACCAAAAAGTAGAGAATGGATTCGCCAAAGCAGAAATAACAGCAATAAAAAAATCCGGCGAAAAATTTCCATGTCGCATTTCCTCAGTGATTTATCAAACTGATAACGGCGTAGTAAGAACTATAAATACTTTAGTAAATATATCCACTAATATTTCTGCAAGGTGGAGTTTTGCAGGCTAATCCTTCTCTTTCGATTTATCGCCAAACAAAGACTTCTTTATTGTTATAATATTTATTGTTATAATTATAAAGATAGAATATCTGCACATTACCTACAGTAAACAAACAAATAGATCCAATTTATCTTTTAAACAAAAAATAGAAACGCAAATGGTTTCTATTTTTTAAAAAATTTATTCGAAAAGAGTAACATCTCTCTATTTCACCAATTTCACATTTACCGCATTTGCTCCTTTTGGCCCCATTTCAGTTTCAAAAGAAACCACATTATTTTCTTTAATTGGTTCTGATAAAGAATTAATATGAACAAATACACTTTCGTGTGTCTCTTTGTCCTTAATAAAGCCGTATCCCTTTTCATTATTGAAAAAAGTAACTACGCCAGTCCTGATAAGATCTTCAGGATTTATATCCTCCTGTTTCGGCACGCCAATTTCTATATCTTCAACGTTTACAACAATCTTTTTCCTCGGATCTGGTGGCTTGGAAGAAAGGTTTCCATTCTCATCAATATAAGCGATCATACTGTCAGGATCAGTACTCCTGTTTTCGCGTCGCTCCTGTTTTTTTTCTGCCTTGTCTTTTTTGTTTTGTCTTTTTTTCTTTTCTCTTTCCTTCTTATTCCATGTTTCTGCCATATTATACCTTGAAATTTTTTGTTGATTCTGATGAACCGGGTGATTGAAGATTACCACAACATATAAATGTCGAATACCATTCAAAGATACATCAATATTTTTTTTTGCAGAACAATAGTTATTAATAATAACAATTGGAAATTTATCCGGAGGTTAAACCCTATTATTTTGTTGGTTTGAAATCAGGGTTATTATACATTGATTTGTCAAAAAGATAATATTTTCCATCTTTATAATTGCGCCAATACCGATGTCCAAGCACATCATAAAACAACCTTCCATCTACACTTTTGCTTGCCGCATTATCATTTACTGTAATCACCTTTGGAAATTCTGGTTTGGCTTCTGCTTTTGGAGCTGGTTTTTCAGTTTCAACCGGTGCAGTCGCCACGGTATCTGTTTTAGAAGGCTCGACAGCAGGGCTTGGCTTATTGATAATTGTGTTTGAATTTTCCTTCGAAGGAATTAAAGTTGTCGTTTTGGAAGGAATTATTTTTCTGCCGCAACTACCTAAAAGAAATCCAGTGAAAGCAATTAGTACAATAACCGTTTTTTTGAGCATTCTTAGAAATTTATTCCGATTAAGTCAAAAATTATGCCGATGAAATAATGATTTCTTTTTAGAAAGAGGTATTAAATAGTAGTTTGTATGAAATAATAATTTGAAATATTTG
>JBDTHD010000142.1:0-8185 GCA_039937075.1 Ginsengibacter sp.
TGCATCGCTGCGGCAATAGCAACTCCTTGTGCCCGCCCCAACTTAAGCATGCTTTGTACATTTTTTCCAAAAAAAGGCGCTTCAATCGCAAATTCATCAGGGCAAAATTCAATAAGCAGATCACAAACTTTTTGATGAATGATTTTTAATCTTTCATAAGCATCTTTTTTTTGAGAAAGTTTTAGTACGTCCATGATTATCAAAGTCATTCCTAAAGATGAGATTTCAATAATTCCAAACCCCATGACCAGGGTACCGGGATCAATGCCTAAAATGATTTTTGAGTTTGTATTCAATTGATTTTACTTTTACGTCTCTCAAAGTTGATGATTGTAAAATAAAGTAAAATTTCTGTAATAGCGGTTCATGTTTCGTAATAAAAAACTCAAAATATTTATCAGGTATGTTGTCGGGCCGCTACTCGCCGCTTGGTTGTTTTATTCTTTATACCAACAAATAAAAAATCAACCGAATTGGGGTCAATCGCTGCAACTCATTAAAGACGCGCCTTTCGGTGACATGGCCTGGAAGTTTTGGATTGTAATCTTATTGGCATTTTTAAATTGGGGTCTTGAAGCGCGCAAATGGCAAGTGTTGCTAAAACCATTGCAAAAAATGTCTTTTTTTAGAGCCTATAGATCTGTATTAAGCGGACTTGCTTTGTCTTTAAATACGCCCAACAGGATGGGAGAATACGGGGGAAGAATTTTATATGTAAAAGACGGAAGCCGTTTAAAGGCAATTTCTTTATCAATTGCAGGAAGCATCAGCCAACTTATTGTTACCTTATTTTTTGGCTGCGGTGGGCTAATATATCTTTTATATTTTCAGAACGTTCATGCCGGTCCGATAATGAACTTGCCGATTTATTGGGTAAAAGTTTTACTATTTATTTGTGCATGCGGTACTGCTATTTTAATTTTATTTTTTTTCCGCCTTTCGTGGCTTATTAAGTTGTTGGAGAAAATTCCGGGCTCCGTTAAATTCAAAGAATACTTTAACGTTTTAGAAGAATTTACTGCTAAATTATTGTTAAGGCTGCTGTCACTTTCCTTCTTTCGCTACCTTGTTTTCGTCCTACAATATATATTGCTGCTCCAGGTTCTGCATGTAGAAATATTTTGGTTCGATTGTTTCTGGTTAACTAGTGTTCTTTTCCTGGTGTTGGCAATTGTTCCATCATTTGCTATCGCAGATTTAGGAATAAGGGGGAAATTCACTACCGAATTATTTCGTATGTATAGCATGAACACCGTTGGAATATTAGGAACAACATTTGGTATTTGGATTATCAATCTATTTATTCCTGCGCTTGCAGGAAGTATTTTGATATTAGGCATTAAATTTTTTAAAGAAAAATAAAAATAAGTTTGAAAGCGATTATCTCAGTTTTACTTCTGCTTTTTTGTACCAGCACTCAGCAAACCCCTTTCTGCGGAATTCATAATACGGCATTTAAAGATGGT
Source organism: Ginsengibacter sp. (assembly GCA_039937075.1). GTDB lineage: Bacteria > Bacteroidota > Bacteroidia > Chitinophagales > Chitinophagaceae > Ginsengibacter. The sequence goes on from JBDTHD010000142.1 coordinate 1,467, forward strand.
GAAGAAGTAACCATGAGGGTGTATTACACAACACTTGGTTTATATGTTGGAGCTGGGGAGGCAACATTTACAACTACTCTTGAAAGATACAATGGCATTCCTGTTTATCACTGTGTGGGAGAAGGAAAAACGTATTCTTTCTTTGATAATTTTTATAAGGTCCGCGACCGTTATGAAACTTACATCGATACTGCCAATATGCTTCCTTTAAAATTTATAAGGAATGTGAATGAAGGTGGCTATAAAATTTATAATAATGTAACGTTTAATCACAACGCAGGAACTGCTGTCAGCACTCACGGGCTTTTTAAAGTCACCCCTTGTATACAGGATGTCATTAGTTCCGTTTATTACGCCCGGAATATCGATTTTGATAAGTATAAGCCCGGTGAGAAAATTCCGTTTGATATGTTTTTGGATGATGAAATTTATCATCTTTATTTACGCTACGAAGGAAAGGAAAATGTGAAAACAAAATATGGAAAATTTAGAGCTATAAAGTTTAAACCGCTGTTGATAAAAGGAACTATTTTTCAAGGTGGCGAAAATATGAATGTGTGGGTAAGCGATGATGCCAATCACTTGTTGTTGCGCGCTGAAAGCCCGATATCAGGAGGTTCTATTAAGGTGGATATGATGGCATACAAAAATCTGCGCTATCCTCTTACTTCATTATTTAAAAAATAAAGTTTTCTATTTTTCCCGATTGTCTTGCTTTTGTTTTTCTTTACTTTTTAAACTGAATAATACTAAAATACACACGCCGACAAGCAGGTAAGTTACAGACAGAATAAGGTTTTCCTTATGTGACAATACAATTCCCCTGAATTGTTCTTTAATAAAAAAGTAAATAATAGTTCCTGCACTCAGCAAAAGAACTATAAAAGTAATTTTCTTCACTTTTAATAATTTTTATAAAACACTTTCCAACGTAAAAGTTTGTTTACTGCGTATACCCTTGTCCGTTAGTTGCAGGTTGCAACATTCAATTTCAGGGTCGTGTTCAAAAAATAAAATAAAATCTTTCTCCAGCGCTTCGTTAAGAAAAGATTTTTTTTCGACCAAAGTTTCTAGAGGTCTTGTATCGTAAGCCATCACATAAGGGATAGGAATGTGTGCGACAGATGGCAAGAGATCGGCCATGTAAATAATAGTTTTGTCGTTGTATTTTATTTCGGGCAACATCATAGATTCTGTATGTCCTTTTACAAAACGAAGTTTAATATTTTTTGTAAACTGAATGCCTTCCTCTACCTCGATAAATTTTAATTTTCCACTTTGCTGTATGGGTAATATATTTTCTTTCAAAAAACTGGCTTTTTCCCTGTCATTGGGTTGAGCAGCCCATTTCCAGTGATTTTCATTACTCCAGTAAGTAGCGTTTTTAAACGCTGGAATTAAGTCGTCACCTATCTTTTCTATCGCACCTCCGCAATGATCAAAATGAAGATGAGTTAAAAACACATCTGTAATATCGTCTTTTGAGAAGCCATATTTCGATAAAGATTTTTCCAAAGTATCATTTCCGTTTAAATAATAATAACCAAAAAACTTATCGCTTTGCTTATTTCCCATTCCGTTGTCAATGAGGATTAATCTTCCTTCATCCTCAATTAACATGCACCTCATCGCCCAATTGCACATATTATTTTCATCTGGCGGATTCAATTTTTCCCACATACTTTTTGGAACGACGCCAAACATAGCGCCGCCGTCCAATTTAAAATGTCCTGCGTTAATTGCGTATAATTTCATAGAATTTATTTTAAGAAAGAACATAAAATTACAAAATAAATAAAAGGGAGGATTTATTGATTTCTCAACAAAGAAGACAAAATAGACTGCCTGCTACTTACATAACTAACTCTTTTATTTCTAAAGTAATTTGATAAAACTCTTTGCTTGCGTTTTTAGGGCTTCTTTTAGCAGGAATTGCAATTGTAAAAAAATTAATTGAATTCTTTTTGAATTTTCCCAAAATAAGATTCGGGAAGAAAATATAACTTTTATTAAAAGAAGTGGATTTAATCTGTAATTCTTGATTTATGTAAGATCGCTTCTATCAAAATAAAATTTTCATCGATCGAAAATGCAATCAGCCAGTCATTAAAATAGACGCATCTCAGATTTAATTTTTTAAAAGTGGCGTTATAACAAAGCTGTTTAATTTTGGCCATTGCAAGAGATTTGACGAGATACTCTTCATATCTTTCCAACCAGCGCACACCGGCTCCGGCAGTGTTTTTGGATTCTATAAAGTTTATCGTTGCGTTAATGATGCGAATGCATCAATCAGCCGTATATTTAATCTGCATTAAAACGGTTCCTGATTACTTTATGTGCTTTACTCATTTCTATCTGTCCGCTCTTACGGCTGTCCTCAATAAGTTGAATTAATTCCGCATCATTTAATGGTTTTCCCGGCAGGAAATAATCATTTTCCTTACTATCAATTACTGATAATTTTAATTGATTTTGTTTTGCAAAATTTAATAGAGTATTGAGGTCTTTCTTGTCTGTATTTTCTAATTGAAGTAGCATACGTAAATGTTCAAATTATTTTAAAAAAAATCATGGGATAAAATTTTCAACTAATTTCTGCAACCAATGGTTGCAGTTTCACATTGTCTTTGTATTGCTCGTAAAAAATTCCGCATATACCAAAGGTTACGGGAAGAAAATCCATGAATAACTACAAGCTCCTTTTTGTAAATCTTCAGCCAGTTTCTCTACAACAGATTTCCCCCATTTATATTTTTGCTGCTTCTCCACAATGTTTTTACCTAATTCCCAATAAAGCTTGATTAACGCCTTATTAACCCGCTTCATCACTTCTTATTGCGATTGATAAACTTTTTCTTTTATCTCGGCTAAAAACGTTTTTTAATTTTTGTTGTCGGTTATTTTACTCATCGCAATAAAATTAAAATTAAAAAAAATAAGGCTATTGTTGTTGCCGATATATTTGCGAAAAAAAATGAATCAAAAAGATTCGCTTTTCAGCCAGTTAGATGGTTGCACCTTCCCGCACGAGTTGTTGTTCTTTCTTTAGTGTATAAAACAAAGCGACAAATCCTATTATAAAAAAGCACATTACTACCAATACGGAATTTTTCATACTCCCTGTTATTTCTTCTATCAGTCCAAAACTAAACATACCGATTACGATACCGATTTTTTCGGTAACATCAAAAAAGCTGAAAAAGGAAGTGGTGTCTTTGGTAACAGGCATCAGTTTCGAATAAGTTGATCGGCTTAAAGATTGAATACCACCCATTACCAAACCTACAACGGCGGCCAAAATATAAAAATAGAATTCTGCATCTTTTCCTCGTTCACTGAGAACTGAGATTTGATAAGCGCCTATACAAACCAAAATCCAAATGACTATCACGCTTAACAAAGTTTGAAAGTTGCCAAACTTTTCGGAAAGTTTAGCCATCAGGTTCGCTCCAAAAATGGCTACAATCTGTATGATTAAAATAGTGATAATTAATTTTTCTGTTGGTAATTTTAATTCTTTGCTTCCGAAAAGAGCGGCTACCAGCATGATAGTTTGTACGCCCATGTTGTAAAAGAAAAATGACAATAAAAATCTTTTTAAAACCGGCAGGTATTTTAGTTGGTTAAAAACTTTTTTGAGTTCAATAAAACCGTTGGTCAATAGATTTTTTTCTGGCCGATGCGCTGCCGGAGAACCTTTGGGCATTCTATTAAGCGTTATTTGTGCAAAACCAAACCACCAGACTCCAACTAATAAAAAGGAAAAACGCGCCGGAAGTGTTGCGTCATTTTCCATACCAAACCATTCAGGTTTAAAAACGAATACGAAGCATACCAATTGCAAAATTACACTACCGATATAACCCATTGAAAATCCTTTGGCGCTAACTCTGTCTCTGTCTTCGGGTGCGGCTATTTCAGGCAAATAGGAGTTATAAAAAACGATACTGCTCCAGAAACCAATACATCCAAAAATGGAACACACGATAGCAATCCAGAGATTGTCACTTCCTTTGAAGAAGAAAAGAAGGCAGCATGATAAACTTCCCAGGAGACAAAAAAACCGGAGAAAACTTTTTTTATTTCCTTTATAATCGGCTATCGAAGATAACATCGGCGACATGATGGCAACAACCAAAAAACCAACGCCAAGAGCGTAATTATACAATGCCGAGTTTACAAATTTTCTGCCCAGGAAAATCACTTCACTATGCGCCCCGTTTTTTGTCACGCTTTCATAATAAGCAGGAAAAATAGTAGAAGTAATTACCAGGCTGTAAACGGAATTAGCCCAATCATACATCGCCCAACCGTTAATAACTTTTTTAGAAGCAGTTTGCATTTGTAAATAATATTCCATCAAAATAGTAAAAATATTTTGATACGAAACAAAATGTTTTTACGCCAAATAATTTCATGCTGTTTTCTTTAAAAAAGAAAACAAGAATTCATGCTATTTGTTGGTTTACTGTAAAACCATTTAAAGAAAAATTCTCTTTTATTGTTGAATATAACCAGTATAAATAAGAATCAATAAAACGATTCCGAGAATGGTTCTGTAAATCCCCCACAAACGAAATCCATGTTTCTTTAAAAATTCAATAAAGAATTTAATGGCCAATAACGCGACCACAAATGCAACGATATTTCCAATTAGCAGCAGTTTTATTTCAGGAGCCGTAAAACCACCATTAGTTTGATAATGTTTAAATAATTTATAGCCGGTAGCAGCTATCATGGTAGGCACGGCAAGGAAAAATGAAAATTCAGCAGCAGCGCTTCTTGTCAGTTTCTGCTGCATACCGCCAATGATAGAAGCGGCGCTCCGGCTCGTTCCCGGAATCATGGCGAGGCATTGCCATATACCAATGATAAATGAGTTTTTAAACGAAACCTGCTTTTCAGATTCAATTCGCGGGTGTTTAAAAAACTCATCAATAAATATCAGCACTATTCCTCCAATAAGAATTGCCAAAGCGATAACTGTCGTGCTTTGCATCATTTCGTCTATTTTTTTTGAAAAAATTAATCCCAAAATAATTGCCGGAATGACACCAATCATCAATTTCAAATAGAAATGTAAATTTTTAAAATCGAAAAACTTTTTCCAATACAAAACCACTACCGCGAGAATAGCGCCCAACTGAATCGCAACCGTGAACATCTCCGTAAATTCATTTTCAGGAATGTCTAATAATTTTTCGGCAATGATCATGTGGCCGGTTGAAGAAATAGGAATAAATTCTGTAATTCCTTCTACAATGCCGATTATAATTGATTGAACGATGTCCATTTTTTTTATTTGAAATAGAGAAAAGTTTGCATAAAAAAAGCGATGAAACTTTCACCGCTTGCAATGTTTATTTAAAATATTATTTGTGTTTTTTTATGATGGCAAATATTTCAACCACGAGGCCGCCTACAATTAAAATCGGCGCTAATGTGATTCTTCTGAAGCTGTATATCTGGCTGTCATTGAAAACGTTCGGGTCAGAGCTCTTTCCACCTGCCATTAAAAAAAATCCAATGGTCATTATGATAAGTCCTATCAACATCCATTTGTAATTTTCTTTTGAAAATAATACACTTTCTTCGGCCACATGATGAACCGGTTCTTTATGTGCAGAAACGGGAGTTACTTTGCGGACATTAACCGGAGTTACTTTTTTAGGCGTACTCATATTTTGAAATTTATTTGCAATGTTAAGGAATAATAAAATACATTTTGAATCAATACAATTCGTCCAGCTTCATTTTTAAATATTTTAACGCCGAACGGTGCGTGCTTAAAAGCGTAATAGAAATTCCCAAAATAATTATTCCTGCAAAAATGATAAGCATATTGGTAGTATCGTGCAATATCCTCAAATAGGGAATAAATTTTTCTGAAATAGTGATGAAGCCCAACATCAAACCGATAGCTATTGCCGACGCGATGACGCCATTGATGATAGCGCGGCCATCGAGAGGCCGCGTTATAAACCATCGCGTCGCACCAACCATCTGCATAGTTTTTATAATAAAACGATTGCTATACATTGCCAGCCGGATAGTATTATCTATTGAAACAATGACTAAAAGGGACAAAATAATAGCAACAACAAACAAAACAAGTGTGGAAGTCTTTACAAACTGGCTAACGCCCGCTACAGTTGCTTTCGGAGTTTGAAATTCAGAAAGAGTATGGGGAAAATTGGTAGCCAGTGAATCCTGTAAATTAGCAAGGCTGTCTTTATCGACGTACTCTGCTTTTACATAGAAATCAATACTTTCAGGCAAAGGATTGCTGATGGCCAATTGTTTCCAGAGAGTATCGTTATCCTGGTTGTATTTTTCAATTGCTTTTTCGCGGGTGATGTATTCCACTTTTACCGCATAAGGCAGCGCTTCAATATAATTTTTTAATGAATCAATTTGTTCATCAGTGGCAGTGCGGTAAATGTAGGCGTGAAGTTGAATATTTTCTTTAAAATAGTCCCCGGTTTTTTTAATATTCAAAAAAATCCAGGCTACGATTCCAAAAAGAAATAACACAAGCGAAACGCCGATAATAGCATAAATGTAAGAAGGTTTTCCGCGTTTGGTAGAAGCTTTACCGAATTGAGCCATAGTGAAAGGAATGAATTTATTTTAGCTTATTTAATAGATCAGCAAAAATAAATGATTTTAAACAGGTTTAGTATTTTTGCGCCTTTGCAATTGGTTGCTAATGTAAT
>JBDTHD010000143.1:0-6481 GCA_039937075.1 Ginsengibacter sp.
GGAAGTAAGCTTCCCACTGCTTTTAAATAAGTGAGTGCTTCACAGTCTTCTTTGTCGCCCCAAATCATTACTACCAATTTTCCTTTGTCTTTTAAAACACGAGTTGCTTCGCTTAATGCGTGCTTAACGTCGGCTGCATATTGAAAAGAATTAAAACCGCTAACAATATCAAAAATATTATCGTCAAATGGAAGTTCTTCCATCTCCCCGGTTAAAAAATAAACGGAAGGATTGCGCAATTTCGCTTCTTTAATTAATTGCTCGGTGGCATCGAAGCCGGTTACGTCTGCGCACAACTTTGCTGCGAGAGTCGCAAAAAGTCCGGAGCCACAGCCGATATCCAGCATTTTATCTGATTGCTTTGGCTGAAGAAATTCCAGCGCATATTCATAACCTGAATTGCCGGTGGGCTCCTGCAGAGTTGCCCAGTCATTAGGACGTTGTCCCCAAAGTTTACTTTGCATTGATTGCGAACCCATATAATTTATTTTTTGCTTTAATAAAAGTGTGACTAATGTGAGGAATTGTAAAATACGGACGTTTCTGTACCTCTCCGGTGAAAAATCAGGAAATGAAGGTAAATACAAAAAATTGATATTTGATTGTTTACCGGAATCCTTTTTTATTCATCTTCATCGTTTGTGTCTTTTGTAGCGAATGCCCAAAAAACCCACATCAAAAATGTGATAGACAAGGCGATAGCTGGTGAATAAAACGCCACAAAAGCAGCAATAGCGTACACCAAAATTGCCATTAACTGTTGTTTTATTTGATTTTTAAACCAAGGCAAGTTCTTGTCCGCATTGAGGATTATTTTGGTATTATTAATGATACCAAGATTTAAAAGCAACATACAAACCACTATAAGCCCCGTAAAACCTGCATAAAATGCAACTGCTGTATTTACTGCTTGTGTTCCAATAAATGCTCCAACCGTTTTAGTTGGAAAAGGAAATAGTACCACAAACAGAAGAACTAAACCATTTAACAGGACTATCCAATGGTTGGCTTTCCAAATTTTGTCGAAGATTTTACGATGCCCCATCCATATTAAAAGTACTGTTGCAAACGAATTGAAATAAGTAAAATATTCAGGCCAGTCTTGTATTATTTTCCTCCACAGGTTTGCATTATTTGCACCTTCGTATTCTTTGATTCCAATTTCAAGCGCTAAAAGCGTAATTGCAACGCTAAAAATTCCATCGCTGAAGGCTTCCAATCTCGCAGTTTTCTTTTCCATATTTGTTTGGCTGATTTGGCATTTTATATTTTTGATTCCGGAACCAAAGCTGATAAAAACCCAAATATGAAGGTAGATACAAAAACCTGATATTTGTTGGTTTACTGGAAATCCCGTTGCCAGTGTTTCCTGTCCTCTATCCGACACTATTTGTTTTTAATCTTACTCTTGTTTAAAACATCCTGGTAAGCGCTGCTTAGCGCCTCTAAAATAACAGCGCGTTCTAATTTTTTAAATTCAAAAGTAGTCCAGCCGTGGGCGCCCCATTTATTAGGAATGGCGTTAATTGCGTCATCCATTTTGCAAAATATTTCCTGCTCCGGAAGGCTTAATAAAATATTGGCGGAATCATTTTCTTCGAGAAGAGTAGCAAATATTCTTTTGCGTTCTACTTTAAAAGCAGTCCTGTTGAAATGAGGCCTGGCAATGCATCCAGGGAAGGATAATGCTAAATCTTTAAATTCTTCTGAACTCATAAAGGAATGTTTATTAATGAGGAATTTTAAAGGCCTTCCAACTAAATTTTATTGTTTAATTCTTTTGGTGAGAATATTTTATTTTCTTTCGATTGTTACCTGTTTTACTTTAGGGTTTGTAACGAACACGATTCCGAAAGCGATAGCAAACAAGACATATACAATTGCCAGAACCAATATATAAGTTGAGGTAACGCTACTATTGATAACTACTTTTATCAGCGCAATGCCGGCAATTCCAAAGTGGGCGAGATTACCTGCGCTCAGTGGTTTCGCATAAATTCCTCCGATTAAAAAAGACTTTGCCATCCAATTCATCAGCGCGAAACCAAAATATAAAGCTCCTGCAATTTGCACTATTAAAATTAATGTTGAGGTTGGGGTTTGTCCCAATGTTTGTAATATTTCACGTGGCATAAAAGATGCGATAATTCCATTTGCTCCCATTATGATAGCACTCGCAGTCATGAGTAATTTTGTATTCATATTTCCTGGTTTTTTTGAGAGTGGGTTGCGTCTTTTTTATTCATTGATAGTTATTAATGCATCTGCCATTTGTATAGAAGCTAAAATACACTGGTTCTTTTATAAAATCATTTTTTCTGTTTTGTTAGTATCCGCCTGGATTATAGTAAAGCAATAAATATGGGCGAATTTTATTTTGTCGAATTAAAAAATAATAGAAATATTCTATCTGCCTGGATCACATTGGTCGGACAGAAACATAGGTTTAAAGCTTTAACAACGAATCCAACTTGTGATGAAAAAGAGGAAAATTATCCAGGTTATGGTGTGTGCCATTTTCAATCGTAATAAATTCATCGCCGGGCTTTAAAACGCTTTTTAGTTTGGCCGCATTTTGATAAGGAATCGTCTCATCCTTTGTTCCATGGAAAATAGTTACCGGCGCTTTTACATCTTCCAAATATTCGCCTACCGGAAATTTAAAGGTCGACATTCTGCCTGTTGGATAAATGGGCGCATAATGGCTAAACAAACTGGGAATGCTATAAAAAGAAGTTTCTAAAATTAATCTTTTACATTTTTCTTTAGCCGCGATATAAGAAGCAACGCCCGAACCTAACGACTTACCATACACGATAATACTATCTGCCGGAAATTTTGAATTAGCCAGCTTATACACTTCCTTAGCCTGGTTATACATATTTTTTTCCGTCAATGCCCCGTTTGTTTTACCAAATGTGGGATAATCAGGAATCCAGACTTCGTAACCGTTTTTGGTAAAATTGGAAACATATTTTGAATAGTGGATTACGTTTCCCGAATTGCCATGAAAATAAATGACCACACCTTTTGGCAAAGAATCGGGCGGAAAAAACTGAACTAAATTAAGCGTATCAGCTTCCGTCATCGCGATATTTACTTCCTTAAAAGGAATATTAAATTTGAATTGGAAATCTTTTGGCAAAGACTCCGGATGAAACAAAAATTTATCTTGGAGATGATACAAAGCAATTCCAACAGAAGAATAAATAAGTGTAAACAGAATGGTAAACCTGTAAATCTTTCTTCGGGTAGAAACCTTCGGTTTTGGTTTTGATTTATCCATAATTATTTAAAGCACAAAAGTGCTTTATTTGTTGGTTTACTGATTGATTATTGATTATTGGTAACTAATTACTGATAACTAATAACCGACAACTCCTCTTCAACCTTCTTCATCATCCGTAAAAACACGTTTTAGTTTCAGTTTCCTTACCGGCGCCACAATAAGCGGAAATTTTTCAACGATAACATTACTTTGTTCCAACCCAAAACCTCTTTCTTCGCTAAGGCTTATTTTTTTGATCCAGAAATAAAGACGCATAACCAGTTTTTCGAACAATGGTAATTCATTATCCTGGGACAGGAATTTTTCCAAAACAACGAACTGAAAATCTCCAACCACATTATTTTTCTGAAGGCTTTCGTAACGGCTGGTAATATTTACTTCTTTGTTGGCCACCATGTCCAAAACTACTTTTTTAAACATAAGATTAATGCGCGGCTCCATCCTGAACCCGAGGCGAAACTCAACTCTTATCACTTCATTAGGAACAATCGCTTCCACAGAATATTCTGCGGTATAAGGATCATCCTGCGTATCCACATGAACAAACCAATAAATATCCGCACGCTTTGGTTTTCGGTTAAGAATAGAATAAACAATTTTATGCTCAATTTCTTTTGGGTTGTTCGCGCTCGTTAAATATACCAGGTGAGTGGCGTATTTGGCAATACTCATATCGTTGCTGAGTTCCTGGATCATGGGTAAATATTGATCGAGGCGAACAAATTCAACGTAACGATTTTTAATTTTTCGTGCCCTGAACCAAACGTACATTATCGTAAACAAACCGCCGCCAATTATCAAAGTAACATAGCCCCCATGAGGAAATTTTTCAAGATTAGCGATAAGAAAACTCATCTCGATAGTTAGGTAAACACCGAGATAGAGATACACGAGTATCTTAGGCGTTCTTTTAGAAATCAGGTAATTGGCAAACAGCATGGAAGTAGCCAACATACATAAAGTGATAGCAAGTCCATACGCCGCTTCCATATTGGATGAAGTTTGAAAATAAATAACAACACCCAGACAACCTACCAATAACAAAGAATTAATACCCGGAATGTATAATTGTCCCCGTTCTTCTGTGGGATAATTTATTTTCATCTTTGGCCAAAGGTTCAGCCGCATACTTTCGCTAATAAGCGTGAATGAACCGCTGATTAACGCCTGGCTGGCAATAATAGCAGCCACCGTAGAAATAAAAATCCCGATGATCTTAAAGCCATCCGGCATAATTCCAAAAAATGGATTGAAGCCATTGTCCATCAATGCTTTTGATAAAACTTGTCCTTTATAATTAGCTAAAAGCCATGCGCCTTGTCCGAGGTAATTGATAATCAAAGCAATTTTTACATAAATCCATGAAATTCGTATGTTTCCGCGACCGCAATGCCCCAGGTCGCTATATAAAGCTTCCGCTCCCGTAGTACAAAGAAAGACCGCCCCTAAAATAAAAAAACCTTTGGGATAGACTGTCAACAGCCTGATTCCATAATATGGATTGAACGCTTTAAAAATATTCACATTATCTACCAGGTGAATTGACCCTAAAATAAGCAACATCAAAAACCAAAAAAACATAACCGGCCCAAAAAATTTACCAATGTTAGCCGTTCCTAATTGCTGTGAAAAAAATAAAGCGAGTAAAATAATGATTACAATATAAATGATAGCAGTACTACTAATGTCACTGAAAAAAGGGATTTGTCTTAGCCCTTCGATAGAAGAAGTAACCGTAATTGGCGGAGTGATAATTCCATCAGCCAGGATAGCTGCGCCGCCAATCATCGCTGCAAAAACCAGCCATTTTTTTTGACGCCGAATCAGCGCATACAGTGAAAAAATACCGCCTTCACCATTGTTATCGGCTTGTAAAGTAAGGGTGATATACTTTATGGTGGTTTGCAGTGTAAGCGTCCAGATAACGCAGGAAAGGCCGCCCAAAATAAGTTCTGAAGAGATAAGCCTGTCCCTTATAATGGCATTGAATACATAAAGTGGGGAAGTACCGATATCTCCGTAAACAATTCCTAATGCTATGATTAATCCCAGGGGCGTAGCCCTATTCATGTTTTTCTTCACGCTATTACTTTAATTGTACTCTATGCTTCACTATAGACTTGTTCTCAATTTAAAATAGTCTGCAAATGTATAAGGAAAGAATTTATTTGCCATTAATTTATTTGGAAGCTCCGAAAGTGAATAGTTTTGAGAGGTAAGTGATGTAGAAAGTTTTGGAAAAATTAGAATAACCGTTTATTGGACCAGTATTTCGGCTTCTTTTTCAGAATTGAATTTTGGTTTCGAGAACGAAATTTAAATTGTATCCGGCCTAATCTGCAAATTTTATTTGGCACAGTAAGTCATTATAAAAAAGAGAATTTTTAATTAAGTCTTTTAATATTAATAATTTTTATCGGGGGTTTAAAGTTCGTTTCATAATCAGGCTGGCTGTGGATTTGTCTTACGTATTTCATTCCGCTAATTACCCGGCCAAAAGTGGTGTATCCTTTTTTATCGGGACTGGCGGCGCCCCCATAATCATAATCAGGTTCATCATCCATACAAATAAAAAATTCCGTATTCCCTGAATTAGGCTCTTCAGATCTCGCTAAAGAGATTACGCCTTCCTGGTGAAGAATGCCTGTTTGTTTCGTTGTTTCCAAAGGAATACCGGGAAGCTTTTGTTCCAATTTAAATTTCGTTTCCCAAAGGCCACCTTGAATCAATTGCGTTTTAGCAACGTTCATCGGCTGGTCGTCTTTTTTTAAAACGCGATAGAATGACGTGTTTTTAAAATAGCCGGAATCAACAAACGAAAGAAAAGCGGCCACCGTTTTTGGCGCTTTATCAGGATATAATTCTACAATAATATCTCCATAATACGTTTGAATATCTATTGTTGGTTTGGTATATTTTTTTTCCTGGTTACAACTTATCATGCCAACAAAGGCAAGAAAACAGAAGTATTTGAAAATTTTTGAAATCATGAAGATTTTCGTTCTACAGTTTTAAAATTGATCGTAAAGATGGCGATAAAAATTTAATGGTAGTTATTACAAAAAGAATTTAAAATTTAATTTATTCCTTCGATTCCGTTTCTATCATATCGGCTTCTATTTTTTCTTTCTTCATTCCGACTCTTATAAATCCAAAAATGCTCATATAAAAATTAGAGATCCATACGAGCGC
>JBDTHD010000144.1:0-6556 GCA_039937075.1 Ginsengibacter sp.
GATGAATATTTAAGAGATTTTCCCGGGCAGCAGGATGTGCTTCGATATGTTCTGTGCGCGAATGCGCCGGAAACAAAAGACAATGATTTTACATGGAAAGATTTCCAGGACAGGTGCAACAGTGAACTCGTAGCCATTTTTGGAAATTTTGTAAACCGCACATTTGTGTTGATGCACAAATTATGCAATGGTAAAGTTCCAGTTTTGCACAGCGAAATTCTGGATGATGCGGATAAAAAAATGATAGAAGAATTGGCGCTTACTAAATCTAAGATTGAAACTTTATTAGAGCAATATAAATTTCGGGATGCATTATTCGAAGTGATTGACCTGGCAAGAAAAGGAAATAAATACATGCAGGATAAGCAGCCCTGGATTGTTGCAAAACAGACGACTGACGACGGACAACTGACGACCGAAGGGCAAAATCAAATTGATAATTGTCTTCATATTTGTTTACAACTTTGCGCCAATCTTGCCATTTTTATTAATCCATTTTTACCTTTCACAGCTAAAAAGATGATTCACATGATGAAGGTGCTGGACAAAATGCTGGATTGGGAGAACGCTGGAAAGTCAAAGCTTTTAAGCGTTGGCTATAGTTTGCGCGCTCCTGAATTATTGTTCAGAAAAATCGAAGACGCGGAAGTAGCAGCGCAAATAGAGAAGTTAAATAAAGGATTAGCGGATAGTAATCAGAGCTCAGTAATTAGTGATAAGCAATCAGTAGTGAGCAATCACCCAAAAACAGAAGGCGAAAAGCAGAAAACGAAAAGCAATGTACAACCAGCAAGCAGTACTACGGAAGAAAATAAATCTGAAATTTCAAAAATAAAACCAGAAATAGTTTTTGATGATTTTGCAAAAATTGACCTGAAAGTAGGAACTATTATTTCTGCTGAAAAAGTAGAAAAGGCGGATAAATTATTAAAGCTGGAAATTGATTTGGGTTTTGAAAAAAGAATTATTCTTTCCGGCATCGCACAACATTTTTCTCCTGAAGAAATTACAGGAAAGCAAGTAGTTGTTGTTGCGAATTTAGCTCCACGAAAAATGCGTGGTATCGAAAGCAATGGAATGATTTTAATGGCAGAAGATGAAGAAGGAAAATTGCATTTTGTGAAACCGGGAAATGTGATTGGGAATGGTAGTGGGGTAAGTTAATTATAAAAAAAATAAAATTGTTGATATTTGTTTATTTACCGTAATTATAAGTGTACAACCATTTCATTAAAGAATGACAAGTAAAGACTTTTCTCCCACCACAAAAATCTATAAAGGTAATTTGCTATCTACTTTTAGAGTATTATTGTCAATAGGATTTCTGATATTTCTTGCTTATTGGAAATTGGATAATCCAAAAGTCATTTTAAAAAGCCCTGATGCCTTAGTTGTGATATCTTTTGTAGGAATTTTTATTATTGCAATGACGGTATTTCAACTGTATTATTTTGTTATTGATGGTGATCAGTTTGTCGTAAAAAATCAAATTTTAATTTGGACAAAAACTACCTTTGAATTTAGGAATATCCTGGAGATAGAATTTGTAGATAAGCTGACTGCCGGTTCAAGCAGTGCATTTTCACTTCGAGTGGTTAACAAAAATGCCAAATCGAAGGTTTATAGAGCAGCCAGTTTAGATAAAAAAACCTGGCGAGTTTTATTAGATGATCTTAAAAAGCAGAAAATTATAGTAAATGATTCTGGGACCCAATTTGATAATTATGGGGATAGCCCTTCGCCAGACGCGGGGCCGTCAGACGAGGGTTAACCCCTCTCATCAAATAATTTACCAAAACCAAAATACAAAATCGCAGTATTTATTGCTTTACTCTTAAACCAACCTTTCAATCAAAAAGCAATTTGATTAATTGTAAATTTGCCTTATGATAAATCCGGCAGACATAATACATCTTTCCAAACAGGCTTTCTGGAATGTGGATATGGAAAAGTTGGATTATGAAAAAAATGCAGATTACATTATTGCAAAAGTATTTGATAATGGCAGCATGGAAGATATCATGGAAATAACTGCCTGGTATGGCGATGATAAAGTGGCGAAAGCGCTAATGGATGCGCCCTATTTGAAAGAAATAACGCTGGTTCTTGCATCTAAATTTTTTAATATTCCCATATCATCTTTTAAATGCTCCACTACGAAACAGTATCATCCCATCTCCTGAGCGTATTAAAAAGAATACAATCATTGCCGGATGTATCCGGATTTCGATTGGTTGGTGGAACATCTCTTTCCTTGATTCCTGTTCAAAGATAACTGTTAGAAATCCCGATTATTTGTTGGTTTACTTATGGCTCAAAAAAATGTATTAATTTAGATTTAAAATAGTTGTTTAACTAACTAAAATATTATGCTACACAAAAGAAACATTCAGAAAGTCACAGTTTTGGGAAGCGGTGTAATGGGAAGCCGTATTGCCTGCCTGTTTGCAGGAGTTGGCTTACAGGTTTTGTTAATGGATATTCCGGCACCTGATAGCAAGGACGCAAAAAGCAAAAATAAAATAGTAAATGACGCGTTGGCAGCAGCCGTGAAGTCTTCGCCGTCTCCTGTTTATTCAAAAGAAGTTTTAAGAAATATTACCACCGGAAACTTTGAGGATGATATGAAAAATATAGCATCGAGCGATTGGATTATCGAGGTGGTAATTGAAAGATTAGATATTAAAAAGCAGGTTTTTGACCAGGTAGAAAAATTTAGAAAACCCGGAACACTTATCACTTCTAATACTTCCGGAATTCCTATTCATTTGATGGCAGAAGGAAGAAGCGAGGATTTTAAAAAGCATTTTTGTGGAACGCACTTTTTTAATCCCCCAAGATATTTAAGACTGCTCGAAATTATTCCAACCGAATTTACGGATAATGAAGTGGTGGATTTTTTAATGCATTACGGTGATTTATTCTTAGGGAAAACAACGGTTTTGTGTAAAGATACTCCTGCGTTTATTGCCAATAGAATCGGCGTTTTCAGCATTATGTCCATTTTCCATATTATGGACAAACTTGAATTAAATATTGACGAAGTAGAAGCGCTTACGGGAACTATTATTGGCCGTCCTAAATCGGCAACTTTCCGAACTGCTGATGTGGTCGGAATTGATACGTTGGTAAAAGTGGCTATTGGCGTAAAAGAAAATTGTCCGGAAGATGAAGCCAAAGAAATTTTCACCATTCCTGCATGGCTGCAAAAGATGGTAGATAATAAATGGCTGGGAGATAAAACAGGCCAGGGATTTTTTAAAAAGACGAAAGGTGCTGATGGGCAAAAGGAAATTCTTGCACTTGATTTGAAAACGTTTGAATATACCCCAAGGAAAAAGCCAAAATTTGCAACGATTGAAACTGCAAAGCCAATTGAGAATTTAAAAGAAAGGATAAAAGTTTTGCAAGCGGGCAAAGATAAAGCCGGGGATTTTTACAGGCAATTTCATTACAGTCTTTTTGCGTATATCTCTAAGCGCATTCCGGAAATTAGTGATGAGGTCTATCGGATTGACGACGCGATGAAAGCCGGATTCGGCTGGGAGATTGGCCCTTTTGAAACCTGGGATGTTTTGGGAGTGAAAGAAACGGTTGAGGCGATGAAGCAGGAGGGATATGACGTGGCTGATTGGGTAAATGATTTTATTGCCGAAGGAAATACTTCTTTTTATAAAGTTGAAAATGGAAAGCGTTTATACTACGACGTTAGTACTAAAAAATATTTCTCACTTCCGGGCGGTGATGCATTTATTATCCTCAGTGATCTTACTGAAAAAACGGTTTGGAAAAACAGTGCATGCAATTTATACGATTTGGGAGATGAAGTAGTGGGCTTAACCTGGAATACAAAAATGGGTAGTATCGGTAGCGAAGTTTTGGAAGCATTAAATAAATCTATCGCCATTGCAGAAGAAAAATATAAAGGTTTGGTAATCGCGAATGAAGCGGCACAATTCAGCGCTGGCGCTAACGTCGGGATGATATTTATGCTCGCTGCCGAACAGGAATATGAAGAATTGGATATGGCCGTTCGTTTATTTCAGAATACCACAATGAAAATTCGTTATTCTTCTGTTCCGGTTGTGGTGGCTCCTCATGGACTTACATTAGGCGGAGGCTGTGAAATTTGTTTGCATGCTGATAAAGTGCAGGCAGCACCTGAGACATATATTGGTTTGGTGGAATTGGGCGTTGGGCTTATTCCTGGCGGCGGCGGAACGAAAGAATTTGCTTTGCGCGCTTCTGATGCGGTTCAGCATAATGAACCGGCTACCATTCCATTGCAGAGCCGGTTTTTGACTATTGGCACCGCCAAAGTTTCAACCTCAGCATTCGAAGCTTACGAAATGGGTATATTACGGAAAGGCATAGACGAAATTTCTATGAATCAATCAAGAAGAATTGCGGAAGCAAAGCAGAGCGTTATTGATTTGTATGATCGTGGATATTCTCAACCCGCCCAAAGAACGGATATTAAAGTGTTAGGACGTGAGGGACTTGGAATGTTGTATGCAGGAATTAATGGAATGTTCCGAGGAAATTATATAACTGATTATGATGTGAAGATTGCGAAAAAACTAGCGTATGTAATGTGTGGCGGAGATCTCAGCGAACCTACATTAGTAAACGAACAATATTTATTAAATCTTGAACGCGAAGCCTTCTTAAGCCTTTGTGGCGAAAAGAAAACATTGGAAAGATTGCAAAGTGTTTTGAAAACGGGAAAACCTGTCAGAAACTAGGATTATGCTTTTATAGTAAAGCAACAAATAATAAGGATTCGTATTTTAAAGCCAGGTTTTCCTGGCTTTTTTAGTTGGCACTTAATTAATATTTCCCAAAGAAAAAAAATAAAAATTATTTAAACATTTGTTTAGTTTTAAACAAGTGTTTAACTTTGCGCCCTCAAATTAAAAATGAATAAGAGGGAAACTATAATTGAATCTTCTATCAAACTCTTTAGTAATAAGGGTTTTGAAGGTACTTCGGTAAGGGAAATTGCTGCGGAAGCCGGAGTTAATGTGGCGATGATCAATTATTATTTTGGATCGAAAGAAAAGTTATTTGAGAAAGTAGTTGAATACAGGACTTCGTTTTTAAGAGGCGTTTTTTCTGAATTGGTTAATAATAAAAAAATAAGCCAAATAGAGAAAGTGGATTTCATGATTGAGCAGTTGATCGAAAGGAAATTTTCAGATGAAAAGTTTTCACGTCTGCTACATAGGGAAATGTCTCTGGAACTCCGTCCTCAAATGAGAAGTGCCATTAGCAGTATTCTTCTAAGAAATATTGATTCTGTAAAAACGATTATCAGAGATGGAATAAAAGACGGCGTGTTTCAATCTGTAGATATTGAATTGACCGCAACTACCGTGCTTGGTACCATCCATTATTTGCTTACATCTGATACCATGTGTCAAAAAATATTAGGCAAAAAGGAAGGATTCAGCCCTTTTCAAAATAAACAATTAAAAAAGCGATTGAGTGATCATACAAAACAATTGATGAGATCACATTTACTGAAAAAATAAATTTAAGATGAACAGAAGTTTAATAAATGTTTTTACGAAAAAGTATTCGTTTTTTTTCATTGCAGTTCTCTTTTTGATAATGAATTTATTTTCATTTAATGCAAAAGGACAGGAAGTGAAAAAGCTCTCAATGCAGGAAACGATAAACCTAAGTTTAAAAAACAGCCATATTTTGCAGGCGTCTTCAGCCAGAATTGAACAAGCGCAGGCCGCTGTAAAGCAAGCAACCAATTATCGTTTGCCAAGTGCCAACATTTCCGGATCTTACTTGTACCTGGCCAACCCAAGTTACTCGCTGAAGCTGAAGACACAGGGAGGTGGAAGCACGGACACTTCCGGACACGGTGGTGGCCTTCCCAAAATTAGCCAGGCGATGTATGGTATTTTTAATGTTTCGCTTCCTATATATACCGGAGGGAAAATAAAATACGGTATCGAATCGGCAAAATACCTGGAGCAGGCGATCAGTCTTGATGCGGAGCATAACATAGAGG
Organism: Ginsengibacter sp.; assembly: GCA_039937075.1. Classification (GTDB taxonomy): domain Bacteria; phylum Bacteroidota; class Bacteroidia; order Chitinophagales; family Chitinophagaceae; genus Ginsengibacter. Next base: position 6,029 of record JBDTHD010000144.1, read on the forward strand.
GCGTCATTCTCAATTCCATTCAAGCTTATATTAATTTGTATAAAGCGGCCGCAACGAGGGATGTCGTAAAAGAAAATTTGTTGCAGTCCAAGAAACGTGATTCAGTGTTATCGAGGCTTGAAGAAAATGGCTTGCTGGCAAGGAACGATTTACTGAAATCAGAATTGCAGACATCAAATATTGAACTGTCTCTTTTGGATGCGGAAAGCAATTTGAAGATGGCCAGTGTAAATATGGACCTCATGATCGGGTACCCGGAAGCAACTATTTTACAACCTGATACTACCAGTTTTTCTAAAGGAATTTCTTTAAAAACTATAGATGAATACGAGCAACTGGCTGTTCAAAACAGGAAAGATATGCAGTCTCTCAATTTCAGAAAACAAGCAGCAGTAGCGGGGATTTCGTACGCCAAATCTGATTACTATCCGTCAATCGCGTTATCAGCAGGCGATGTGGCAGCAAATATACCGGGTTTACTTTCTATATCGTTTGCGGGAAATATAGGGGTAGGTGTGAGGTACGATC
>JBDTHD010000145.1:0-9469 GCA_039937075.1 Ginsengibacter sp.
TTTAGGGGTTCTAAAAAGAATACTCCTTATGCAGCTCAAATGGCTGCTGCTGATGCAGCAAAAGTCGCATCTGACGCGGGTTTAAAACGTGTTGATGTTTTTGTAAAAGGACCAGGTTCGGGCCGCGAAGGTGCCATCAGGTCTTTATCGCAATCAGGTATCGAAATCGTAATGATAAGAGACATTACTCCTTTGCCACACAATGGTTGTCGCCCTCCCAAAAAGAGAAGAGTTTAATCAATACAATTTTTAATAACCGGGTGCATTATTAATTTTCGATTTTTAATGATGATGCACCGACACTAAAAAATCAAATAGCAATATGGCTCGTTACACAGGACCTAAAACCAAAATCTCCAGGATATTCGGAGAGCCAATCACCGGCAATGGTAAATGGTTAACAAAAAACAGCAATCCTCCGGGAATGCATGGAGCAGCTCGCAAGCGCAAAAGTCTTGGCGAATATGCTCTTCAGCTTCGCGAAAAACAAAAAGCCAAATACACTTATGGCCTTTTGGAAAAACAATTCCGCAATACATTTAATGAAGCATCTCGTCGTAAGGGCGTTACCGGTGAACAATTAATTAAATTGCTGGAAGCACGTTTAGATAATACCGTATTTCGTATGGGAATAGCGCCAAGCCGCCAGGCCGCACGCCAGTTGGTTTCTCACAAACACATCACTGTTAATGGTGAGGTATTAAATATCCCTTCTTATTCTTTGAAGCCCGGTGATGTCATCGGTCTTAAAGAAAAAGCTGCCCATAATACGTCTATCACCTCTAATCTTCGTCCGAAAAATCCAAAATTTAACTGGATTGAATGGAATGAAGGTGAAATGAAAGGTACATTCGTAGCTTATCCTGAAAGAGAAAGCGTTCCTGAAAATATCAAGGAATCTCTTATTGTGGAATTGTATAGTAAATAGTGAATGTTGGTGGTGAACGAATCAAATTTTTTTTTAAATCAAATCAAAACAAAATAAAAAATGGCCATTTTAAATTTTGTAAAACCAGACAAAATTGTTCTTCAAAAAAGTACAGATTTCGAAGCGCAATTTGAATTTCGCCCATTAGAACCGGGCTATGGTGTTACCATTGGTAATGCTCTTCGCAGAGTATTGCTTAATTCATTGGAAGGTTATGCAATTGTCGGCATCAGTATTATCGGAGCCGATCATGAATTCGCAACAATAAAAGGAATTACAGAAGATGTAACTGAAATCATTCTTAATCTGAAGCAGGTACGTTTTAAGAAAAAAACCGACCAGGACAGCGGTACAGAAAAAATCAGTTTATCATTGAAAAATAAAACTGAATTTACTGCCGGAATGATAGGAGAAGCTTCTCCTATGTTCGAAGTAATGAATCCTGAGTTGCTGATTTGCACTATGGACAATTCTGCAAAATTGGACATTGAAATTACGATTGCAAAGGGTCGTGGATATGTACCGGCTGAAGAAAGCAAAGAAAAGAATTCTCATTTCGGATACATTCCAATTGATGCGATTTATACGCCCATCAAGAATGTAAAATACAGCATAGAAAATACACGTGTTGAGCAAAGGACTGACTTCGAAAAACTAGTAATGGATGTGGTTACAGATGGCACCATTCATCCTGAAGAAGCAGTAAAACAAGCGTCAAGAATTTTGATTCAGCATTTGATGATTATCACTGATGAGAATATCACATTTGATAATAAAGAAGAAAAGAAGGAAGATTTAGTTGACGAACAAACTTTACAGCTTCGCAAAGTGTTGAAAACTCCTTTGGAAGATTTGGATCTTTCAGTAAGAGCGTTCAATTGTTTAAAAGCGGCTAAAATTAATTCATTAAGCGAATTGGTTCAATACGAACAGGAAGACCTGATGAAATTCAGAAACTTCGGTCAGAAATCTTTAAGTGAAATCGAACAGGTTTTGAACGAAAGAGGCCTTGGTTTTGGATTAGACCTTAGCAAAATAAAATTAGACGAAGAATAATTAATTTGCTAATTAGCCGATGCGCTGATTAGCTGAATTTGAAAAAAAAATAAACTATTCACAGGTTATAATTCCTGACACGGTATAACCTTAAAACCAACAGTCATGCGTCACGGAGATAAAATTAATAATTTAGGAAGAACAGCGAGCCACAGAAAAGCGTTACTTGCAAATCTTACCTGCCAGCTTTTTGAACATAAAAAAATTGTGACTACACTCGCCAAAGCAAAAGCGCTTAGGCCTTATGTAGAACCTATGATTACTAAGTCAAAGGAAAACACAACACACCATCGCCGATTAGTATTCAGCTATCTTCAGGATAAAGATGCCGTGAAGGAATTGTTTGACGTAATAAGCCCAAAAATTGCTTCCCGCCCGGGAGGTTACACCAGGATTATTAAGTTAGGAAAAAGGGTGGGTGATAATGCGGAACTGGCGATGATAGAATTGGTTGATTACAATGAAATTTACGGAAAGGGAATTGGTGAAACTGCTGCGCCTGCTAAGAAAACGCGTAGAGCCGGAAGAGCTAAGAAAGCTGCCACTGAGCCGGAAGAAGCTGCTGCTAAAGTTGAAGCCGCTCCTAAAAAAGAAAGCCAATCTGAAGCAAAAGCCGAACCATCAAAAAAATCAAGTGCCAAGGGGGATGACCTTACTAAAATAGAAGGAATCGGACCTAAAGCGGCAGAAGTTCTGCATGAAGCTGGCATCAATTCATTTGCTAAAATTGCCGAAAGTAAAGCAGAAGATATTAAAGAAATTTTGGAAAAATCCGGTGGCCATTTTAATGCCCAGGACCCTACCAGCTGGCCTGAACAAGCTCAGTTGGCTGCTGATGAAAAATGGGATGAATTAAAGGAACTCCAGGATAAACTAATTGCAGGAAGAGAATAATTAAAACGTTTTATATAATTTTAATGCCCATCGATGATGGGCATTTTTTGTTGTGTGAGGTCTTTTGTTTTTTTTAAGATTTTCCAGTAAACGAACTTTTAAATCATTTTTGTAAATTGCTATAGCATGAAAACATTATTAATTCCAGTTGATTTCACAGAAGCAACAGATAACGCGGTAAATTTTGCCGCGGAATGGTGTAAAAAATACCAGTATGAGCGTGTCATTTTATTGAGGTCTTTTTATACGTCAATGTATGAAAACGTAATTATGGCAGGGGAATTTGCTAATGTAGACCAGGATTATCTCAATAAAACAAGGGCTCTCGAAAAAGAGCAGCTTGATGTCGTTTGTAAAAGATTGAGTGAAATGGCAGGAGAAGGAATAATTGTTCAATCAGCAGTAAGTGAGATGTCATTAGTAAGAAGTATTCTTGAAATAGTAAAACATGAACAGCCAGCCATGATTTTATTAGGAAGCGATAACACCCATATTTCAAATGAAGCTTTTGTAGCGGCAAATATTATTAAAATTGCACGAATTAGCCCCATACGTGTTTTGATAGTTCCTGTGAATTATCAATACCAAACTATTCATGAAGCGTTGGTTCCTTTTCATTTCAATACTGTTCACGCGCTTGATAAAATAAATCGTTTGCGTTCGTCGTCGCAATGGCACGATGTGAAATTATTGGCTTTGAATATAGACGTAAAACCGCGTAATTTAAATCCTGATAAGGGTTTTAAAGAAGGCGAAGAAAGCCTGCATAGTTATTTAAAAAACTTTCATCATGAAATTTATTATGAAGCCCATAAAGTTGTAATAGACGGTATTTTGAATTTTAGTAAAATAGATGAAGTGCAATTGTTGATTGCGTTACCAGGTGTCCATAGTTTTCTTTATAGCCTCACTCATAAAAGTGTTTCAGAAGCATTGTACAAAAGATGTAAATTACCCGTAATGATTCTTAAATAAATTTATAATCTCATAGTAAACAAACAATAAAAGCAGATTTTTATTTTGACATATCCCACACTTTTAAAGATTTTATCAACGTTTCTCCACCAAAAGAAAATGCACTTAAAAGAGTGGCGTCTTTATCAGGATAAATATAAGTTGTCAAAACTTTTTCACCATCATTTGCAAATACTTCGATTGAAGACTTATCAAAAAGAATCTCCAGTTTTATTTTTCCATTCAATGGGCTTACCACCATTGACTGGCTTAATTTTTTTTGATTGATTTTACCGCGCCCGGATTGGCTTCTGTCTACGTAAACTTCATTTTTTGAAGCGTCAAAGCCAATTACCGTTTCGGAAATAATGTTTCCACTTTTATCTTTTTGCTGCGCGATTTTAAATCCCGCCAATGTGTTTTGAGGAACTTCTAATTCTGCCTGTAACCAATATGAATTGCCTGTAATTTCCTTGTCTTTTAGAATATCACTTAAAGTTCCTTTTACTTTTACGTTTTCAAATCGAACCATCTTTTTTGAAAGGTTGGGAAGGTTGTCTTCTATAACTTTAGCAGGATTTTGAAACAGACGGATGCCCTTTTTTGTTTGTCGTAAACTTAAATCCCGGGGAATTGACATCTGACCGCGCCACGGATAAGTTTGCTGTTCTTCTGGAACCATCCAGCCGATATAAGTATGTTGGCCTTGCGGTAAATTATTCCATGGAATAGAAGCGTACAAAGCATTTCCATAATCCAGTAAAAAAGAAGTGCTCGCTGGATTATCGTTCGTAAAAGTTTTACCATCAAATTCACCAACATAATATTCTTCCAGATCATTACCGGCTTTATCCTGGAAAGAATTGGCCAATACCCACTTTTTTTCTGAGGTTCCTTCTACCGGAAGTTGGATAAAAAAAGGACATTCCCAAATGCCATCTTGTAAACCTGCATTGCCAAATTCACTCAGCAATTCCCAGTTTTTTAAATCGGGAGACGAATAAAATTGCACGCTATTTTCATTAGGAAGCGCAACCACCATCAACCATTTTTTAAGTTGCTCATCCCACTGAACATTCGGATCGCGAAAATCTTTTTTGTGCAAATCAATTACAGGATTATTACTGTAATTGGTAAAAGTCATTCCTCCATCGTTGCTGTAGGCAACGTATTGAGATTCTTTTTTTATATGTGGTTGGTCTGCAGTATAAATAATTACAATGCATCCGCTGTCTTTGCAAAAACCACTTGTATTGTTTTTATCCCAAACCGCAGAGCCGGAATATCTCCACGTAGTATCTGCATCATTTATCCCTTCAGGCATCGCAAGAGGCAGGTGTTTCCAATTAACCAGGTCCGTGCTGGTAGCGTGTCCCCAACTCATGTGGCCCCATTTATTTTCATAGGGATTTTGTTGGTTATATAACTCATAAACTCCATTTAAATACAACAAACCGTTCGGGTCGTTTGTCCAGTTTTTTAAAGGAGAGAAATGATAGACCGGCCGCCATTGTGGTGTGGGCGTTTCATTAGCCTGTGCGAATAAAAAATACGAAAAAAGGAGGCTTATGATAAAAAGAAAATATTTTTTCATGGTGATTGATTTCAGTTCGTTTAATTATTTATTGGTTGATAAAATTTATTTTTTCATTAATTGCAATACATCTGCTATTTCATAATCCGGGCAAGCGCCCGATCGTGACGCTACAAAAGCACCGAGCGCGCTTGCAAAATCGAGCGCTTCTTCCGGCGAGGCTCCGTCAATAAATTTTGAAACCATAGCCGCCAGGAAAGAGTCGCCGCTTCCAATCGTATCAGCAACTTTTACACGGTAACCGGGATGATAATAAAATTTATTATTTATAAAAAGCATCGCGCCGTCTCCACCCTTTGTGATGATAATGGTTTCAATATTATATTTTTGGGAAACAGATTTAATTCTTTCTTCCTCACTTGCAAATTTCTCGCCAAGCCAATCGGAAATCAAATGCAGTTCGGAAAGATTTAGTTTAATAATATCAGCTTTTGATAATAATTCTTCTAAAATTTCTTTACTAAAATGAGGGGCTCTTAAATTAATATCCAGCACTTTTGTTTGAGCAAATCCCAGGTTTCTGAATAAAGTTTTTCTTGTAATCTCATCTCTCGACGCGAGACTTCCAAAAACAAAATAATTGGCAGCGGAAATGATGGGCTCCATCTCCGGAACGAACTCAATAAAATCCCAGGCTACCGGTTTTACGATTTCATATTCAACTTCATGGTTGTCTTTTACCTCAGCAAAAACTTTACCTGTCGGGTGTTTTTTATCAACCTGGAAAAAACCTGTTTCAATATTTTTAGATTTGTAAACCTGTTTTAATTCTTTACCCAATTCATCATCACCAATCCTGGTGATTACTGCCGGATTTTTACCGAGTTTTTTTAAATGATAAGCCACATTTACCGGCGCGCCGCCGGGAAGTTTTCCTTCCGGAAGAAAATCCCAAAGGGTTTCACCAAAACACACAACCGGGTAATTTGTTTTCTCAGAATCCATCATAATTTTTGCTGATTAATATAAACAATCTTTTGCCATAAGGCCCAATTCTTTTTTCATGATAGAAACATTTTGTAAACAAATCATTCCAAAATTTAATTGATAATTTTCGTCATCTTTCTGTAATGGTGAATGCATATAGTAAACAAACTTATTTCATAAATTTTTAATTTCGGGAACAAATAAAAATAACAGTACCGTTGGAATTCACTCCATTAAAATATTGCTAAAATCGGGTTTTGATAAACGCGCTTATTTTGAATAAAACATTTTTCAATTATTTTCGCTTTCCGGTTCAAAATATTTTAATTATTAAGAACAGGAAATTGCCACATTTTTTATTCATCAAAAACTACTCCTTATGAAAAGTAAAATTACAATTCTTTTTATCTCATTTTTTTATTGCTCTCAGTTTGTGAATGCCCAGATAACAAAAGGTTCCATTTTGTTGGGCGGAGCAGCAAGTTTTTCTCATACTGATTATCATTATGTTCCCAATAATATTAATGATCAAATAGGGAACGGAGGTAATATTTATATCTCTGGTGGCAAAGCCGTTAGTGAAAATTCTGTAACAGGTGTAAATTTGCAATTTGGGTCTGCAAATTATTCTTACAATGGCAGTTTAGCTCAAAAGCAAAAATCTATTAATTATGGAGCAGGCGTTTTTTATAGAAAATATAAAACACTGGCAAAAGATTTTTATTTCTTTTTAGAAGGTGACCTTGGTTATTCCTATTCTCGGCAAAAACAGATAGACTCGACAGGGAATGAACTTTCAAAAAATACTCAATTTTCTGTAGCATTAAGTTTGTTGCCGGGTATTTCTTACAAAGTTTTAAAAAATTTAAACCTGGAAGTAACGCTGCCTAATATGTTTAGTTTACAATATTCGGATGCTAAGATTAACAATGGGACCTCGGCTCCTCCTTCTAAAAGCAATTATATAGGGTTTACTTCTAATTTAAACGCATCGTTATTGCAAAACCTCTTTGTTGGTTTCCGGCTTATCTTTTAATTGAAAAATTCATGTAAGCATTCCCGTTATTTTACAAAAATAAAAATCGTGCTTATTTATTGGTTTACTCAAAAAAGCCCCACAGATTTATATTCTGTGAGGCTTTTTAATTTAAAAGTTTGGTTAATTATTATTTCAGCTTAGCTACCTGTGCTTCATAAAATTTCCTGGTTTCTATTACATCAGGCACGCTGTTGTACCAATTAGATTCGTGCTCTATCGAAAGCATTCCGCTAAAATGCTGGCGTTTCAGTTCCTGGAATATCGGCGTAAAATCAATAACGCCTTTTCCCACAACCGTATCAGCCGCATCCACGTCGCCAAATTTGGTAATGTCTTTTAAATGAACGCCATATACATGTCCAGCCAACATTTTAAGAGCGTCGACAGGGTTTACACCATTACGGGCCCAATGGCCAAGATCGGCACATGAACCAATATTCGGGTGTCCCTGGATAGCAGCCAAAACAGAATCGGGGCTCCAATACATATTGGGTTTTGGATGATCGTGTATCGCTACTTTGATTCCATAAGCGCCCGCCATACTATCTACCATATCCCATTGGCTTTTTAACGGCTCCGCTGTTATATAGCTCAACCCAAATTCTTTCGCGAGGTCAAAAGCAGCTTTCCATTCTTCCCGGGTTTTTGGAACAATTACGCCCATTGCTACCATCGTGATTCCTTTGTCCTTCATCAGTTGTTTTATTTTCGTTTTGCTGGCATCCGACATCCTGATGCCAAAACTATCTTTCAAACCAGCTCCCAAAGGTTGTCCCCAAAAGGCTTCAATATATTTTATACCGCAACTGTCCACTTTATCAAGCGCCTTTTCAAACGTAAACATCCTGAACGTCCACATCTGAACGCCAAGTTTCCAGTTGGCAGTTACGTTGGAAGTGTCGGAAGAAGTCATAGTTGAAGTGGAATCAGTTTTGCTGCTGGAATGTGAACTGGTGGAATTACAACTGGTGAGCGCAAAAATGCACATCAGTCCCAGAAAAGTAAAAGCAAATTTTTTCATATTTGTGTATTTTATTTTTTAGGGAAGCAATATACTTATTTAATAAAAAAAATAGGCACTAAAATTTTTTTATTGTAATCGAACATTGTTTTATTTTTCAGGAACGGGAAGATTATTTTAAAAAAATAAGATGAATGTCTAACCATTGCTGTTATAAGAAATACATTTTTGTCTGGCATTTTAAAACCTACGCTTTTGTTACAAGATTTTCCAGGAGATTCCCAAAACCTAATACCAGGAAAAGCTTTTTAGTATATTAGCATCACGAAAAAATAGCACATTGTAAAAAACTGCTTCAATGCTTTCGGGAAAATACACCGGTCTATAAAATATAAAACCAAACTTAATGGCTATAAGTGTTCCAGTTATCACTGAAAAAGAGAAAATGCGAAATCAAAGAAATGCGGTGATCTCCGGTTTCCTTGGTTGGACATTAGACGCTTTTGATTTTTTCATTCTCACATTTGTCCTGGCCACCGTAGCAACCGATTTTCATAAAACAATTCCTGAGATGGCTTTAACGCTTACCGCAAGCCTCGCTATGCGGCCCGTAGGTGCTTTAATTTTCGGTTTGATGGCGGATAGATTTGGAAGAAAAGTCCCATTGATGGTCAGTATTATTTTTTATTCGGTGATGGAAATATTGTCTGGGCTTGCGCCCGGTTACAAAGCCTTTTTATTATTGAGATTTTTGTATGGAATAGGAATGGGCGGCGAATGGGGCGTTGGCGCGTCGTTGGTTATGGAATCGGTTTCAGTAAAACGTCGTGGACTTTTATCAGGCCTTTTACAGGAGGGATATGCTTTCGGTTTTTTATTAGCTGCCGCCGCTTATTATTTTGTATTTCCTCATTTTGGCTGGAGAGCCATGTTTTTCCTGGGTGGACTACCTGCGTTATTGACTTTATTTATTCGTTCAAAAGTAAAAGAAACCGAAGCCTGGAAATCCAATAAAGCAAAAGATTGGAAAGAATATGGAAATGCGGTCAGGAAGAACTGGAAATTATTTTTATACCTGGTTCTGCTGATGTCAATGATGAACCTGATCTCACACGG
>JBDTHD010000146.1:0-5004 GCA_039937075.1 Ginsengibacter sp.
TAGAGCAAACTACTGGTTTACCACAACCGAAACCGAATAGTAAATTTTTGGGAATTCCTTTTAAATTAATTTTGTACAATATGGGCGGAGATACCTCCAAACATAGTTTTATCAGGAAATTTTTTAGAAAAGCTGGACGGCCACCTGTTTTACTAAGCAGCGTAAATCTTGATTATAATACAAAATTGTTGGACAATTATCTGCAAAATATTGGATATTTCCAGGCGACTACATCCGGCGATACTATTGTAAAAAAGAAAAAAGGTCACGCATATTACACGATTGAACCGGGGCTTGTTTATACAATTAGTAAAGTAGATTTCGAAACCGATAGTTCTTCTTTAGGCCAGGCAATACAAGCCACAAAACCCGGGTCCATTCTTCATCCGGGAGATCCTTTTAACCTCGCAGTAATCAAGGGCGAACGCGAACGCATAGACGCACTTTTGAAAGAAGAAGGTTATTATTTCTTTAGTCCCGATGCATTGATTATAGAAGCTGACAGTACAGTTGGAAATAAAAAGGTAGACCTGTTTTTGAAAGTAAAAAGAGATGCGCCTGCTATCGCCGAAAAACCGTACATCATTGACAGTGTTTTTATTTTTACAAACTACCGTTTAAATGGAAACCGCAAAGACACGTCACTCCAGGCAAAAACATTGTATGGAGGGTATTACATTGTTGATCCAAAAGATAAATTTAAACCCAAATTATTTCCTCAAATAATGCGTTTTGATTCAGGAGATGTTTATAACAGAACTGATCACAATCTTACATTAAGCAGGCTAATTAACCTGAACGTTTTTAAATTTGTAAAAAACAGGTTTGAAGTTACAGGATCAAATGACCTCGACACTGGAAGGTTAAATACCTATTATTACCTTACGCCACAAGAGAAAAAATCCTTGCGCGCCGAAATTTCTGCAGATACAAAATCTAATAATTATGTAGGATCTCAAATAACGCTGAGCTTTAAAAATCGAAACACTTTTAAGGGTGCAGAGGAATTTGATGTTCATGGAAACTTTGGAAGTGAAGTGCAATACAGTGGTAGCCAGAATGGCTACAATACTTACGATATTGGAGGAGGAGTGACTTTTATCATTCCAAAATTTGTAGTTCCTTTTTTTCATTTCAATACCACAAATGCCTTTGTTCCAAAAACTAAAATAGATCTGAGTTACGATCTTCTTAACAGAAGAAAATTATATACACTTAGTTCTGCAAAAGGAGAATTAGGATACGAATGGAAACCCAACATCAATGTGGAACAACAATTCAACCTGTTCTCAGTAAACTATGTACATGCAATCAATATTACGAAAGAATATATTGATAGTATTCAAAGAGATCCGATTTTAAAACATTCCGTAGACACACAGTTTATAGTAGGTTCCAATTATTCTTATACAATTGATCCCTTTATAAATAAGCCAAACGGAACCGGTATTTATTTTAATGGCATGGCAGATTTTTCAGGAAATGTGGCGGGATTGGTCATCCCTGCGGATCCTGTTACCGGCCAAAAGAAAATTTTTGGCGCAGCCATTTCACAATATCTGAAAGCCCAAACAGATTTGCGGTATTATATCCAGCTTAATAATAAAACAAGGTTAGCCAATCGTTTGTTAGTTGGATTCGGTTATCCTTATGGAAACTCAACGCAACTTCCCTACATAAAGCAATATTTTATCGGTGGCAACAATAGTATACGGGCATTTAGAAGTCGTTCATTAGGGCCCGGAACTTATAGGCCAAAAAATGCAGATAGCCTATCTTTCTTTCCGGATGAATCAGGAGATTTAAAATTAGAAATGAACACCGAATTACGATACAACTTTAATAACGTTGTAGGCGCTGCTGTTTTCCTTGATGCAGGCAATATTTGGTTGTATAATAAAGACACCAGCACAGTGCCGGGTCATCCGGATCAACTGTTGAGACCAGGTGTCCAATTCACTTCACATTTTTTAAGCCAGCTCGCTGTTGGAACCGGAGTTGGATTAAGACTTAATTTTACTATTTTGTTATTGAGGCTGGATTTAGGAATGCCATTAAGAGATCCATGGTTACCTCCCGGTCAAAGATGGGTAATTAACCAAATTGATTTTGGAAGTAAACAATGGAGAAAGCAAAACCTCGTCTTAAACCTGGCAATCGGTTACCCTTTCTAATTTTATTTCATTAAATTTTATTCATGAGAAAAACTCAATTAACAACTGCCATCATTTGCATGAGTTTCATTTTCGCCTGTAACTCTAACAATAATGAAGAGATAAAAACTCCACCTGAAAAAGAGGTAATTGATACGGTTTCAAATAATAATTCTGCTGATTCAACAAGAACGATTATTAACCGTTCAATGATATGGACCGTAGAGCAGCAAAGTCCCAAAAAAGATAAATTAAAAGCCCCGGATTCCACTCAAATCAATAGCTTTTCTGCGTCTCAATTAATCGATTTGCTCAATCAGAATTATCCGGACATACATCTCAATCTTGTAAAAATTTCTCACGATACGATGTATGTAAATATTCCTGAAAGCCAAAAATTAACGAACGAAATAGGCGATACCGGTGCTGAAAATTATTTGGCTTCAACTACATTTACATTAACCGAATTAAAAAACATCAAGTTTGTGAATATTAACATGCAAGCCGGCGACCATGCGGAACCGGGCGTTTATAGCAGAGATGATTTTAAGAATTTGAGATAACAAAATAAATGCAACAGTAAACGAACCTGCCTATTGGCAGACAGGTAAATAACACTGATTTTGGTTCTGTCAGTAAATCGACAAATACGATGATTTTTTGTTTTATGGCACGCCGAGCGTCTTTTTCATTCCCGTAAACATAGTTTTCCAAACGAGATTAAAAAACGATTTGTAAATATCCCGATCATATTCCGGCGTAACAGAAGATCCTGAGTTGCTATTGTTGACAACAATATTAGCCGCAAAGCTGAGAAATCCGCGTTTCTTTATTTTTTTGGTCTCTTTATCCCGCTTTAAGACATCCACTTTCATATTGTCATAATTCATCAAAAGTTTTCCTTTTGCTTTCGCGTTGTTTCCTGTAAAATGAAAATCGATTGATTTAATATTGCCGGAATTAATTTTAATAAGCGCCATTGGAATTGAAACCTGGTTCAATTTTAGGGCGCTAAAAGCACCCGCGTGGCCGTTTGCAAAGAAATCTCCGTTTTTACTATCGAGCAAAAATTTAAAATTTCCTTTTAAAGGAATAGATCCTAAAGCGTTGCTTTCAAAAGCAATATTAAACTCATTATTTTTTTTAATCGCCTCCGGCATGTTGGTAATATTGGAAATATTAAAAGTCGAATTGCTAAATTTTATTACTCCGATACTGTCGCTAGTTATCTCATTTTCCCTATACTCAACCAAAGCATGATTTACTTTGAGTGCCGCAATATCAATGGGCTTTCCTAACTGCATCAACATTTGAGAAGGGTAATTACCAACTTTACTTTTGTGTTCTAAAGGTTTATGCAAATCGCGATAAATTTTAGCGCTAAGATTGTCGATAACCATTTCAGAAGCTATAAATTTTTTGTCCAGCAAGCTGTTCATGTCAATATTCTTTAAGGAAATCCCGCCTAAGCTAACGTCGTACCTGTCTTTTTGATATTGAAATGAATTGGCAAATTTTTGCTCTGGGGAAAAAGGAACGATATCAAATGAATTAATTTTGAGCTCCTTATCCAACGAATTAACAAGAATATTTTTAAAATTAAAATGATAGGTTTTGTCTTTTGATTGTATAGAAAAGCGGTCAACAGCAACCTCGGCCTCTTTGGTATAATCCATCGGATGATTTTCCAAATCAATGATTCTATCTGCATTTACCTGGTTTATTTTTATAGAAATATTACCTATAGAAAAACTGCTTTTTTCAAACGGCACAAACGTAAGTTTAGGAAAGTTTAAATGTTTGAGGTATATACTATAAACGTTTGAAAAACCGGTACTATCTGGTGGCTTAGAACTCTTTCCTGAATTCGTTTTCAGGTTATCCAGCGGCAATTCATATAATACGATATCGCTGCATAATATCGTATCAACAAAAAAGTTTTTATTTTTTACAATTTCGTTTGTATTTACTCCATCCAACGCCAGATTTTTAGCATCAAGTAATTTAACAGGTGCAGAGCTATCGTTCGTAAATCTGTTAAAAATAATCTCGTTGAACGATAACTTTTGCTGCTTTCCTAAAAAATGAACCTGCTTTACAATCAGCGCCTTACGGTCATGGTTAAACGAAAAAAAAGAATCAACTGTAAAAGCTGCCTGCTTACAAAATAATATGCGGTTGCTATCCAGGTTGTGAGAGCTGTCAATTAAAACATCTTCCAAAACAAATTTTCCATTTACCAGCTCAAAATTATTTTCTTTTGAAAAGAAATCAATTCCTTTTATATGAACATTATTTACAAACACAAAACCTACTTTGATCAAATCAAGCTTTCCCAATATCTGGCGGTAAAGCGAGTTTGCTTCATTTTGCAGAACGGTTTTCTTTTGCAAAGGTTTTAGCGAATAAAAAATAATTTCGGGATTATTAATAATGACAGAATCACCCTCCATTTTATTTCCTTGCAACGCTTTTGCCGTTTGAACACCGGTTACTACCAAAGATTTTATAGTTACATTTAATAAAAAATCGGGCATATTTTCTACACTCAGATTTTTCACTCGGTCGGTATCCGGAATGATGCGAACATTTATCATAGTGGCATGCCCGGTAACACCATCGAATGAAAGGGAATCGTATTTGATAGAATACAAGCTATCAGTTTGTTGCTTAACTGTCGTTGTCAGACTATTTCGTACTATTTTATATTTGTATTTCTGCCAAATAAAGTAGCCGACAACAACGATCACTATTATGGAGGAAATAATTATTACAATTTTTTTGGATAATCGTTTCATAGAAAAAAAAGTAAATAAGCAAATGAAGTTCCAAGTTAATTTAAAGTTTTAGA
>JBDTHD010000147.1:0-7681 GCA_039937075.1 Ginsengibacter sp.
ATGCTCGTTTAAATGGTAAAAATGTAGTTACTCTCAACATCATTAAACGATCAGGAGAGAACCTCATACAGACTTCGGATGATGTTAAAAAGTCTGTGGCTGACATGAAGGGAAATATTTTGCCGTCGAATTTGCACGTAGTAATTACCGGAGATCAAAGCCGCTCTACAAGGACTTCGTTTAATGATTTGGTGAATTCAATTGTCATTGGATTTATTCTCGTTCTTTTGATATTGATGTTTTTTATGGGAGTAACCAATGCATTCTTCGTAGCGCTGTCCGTGCCTCTGAGTATGTTTGTTGCCTTCTTATTTTTGCCTGCGGCGGATTTGATTGTCGGGGGAAATGTGACGTTAAATTTTATCGTCCTTTTCGCATTGTTGTTCGGACTGGGAATTATTGTGGATGATGCAATAGTAGTGATAGAAAATACGCATAGGATTTTCACGGAAAATAAGGGAAAGATTTCCGCAACGGAATCTGCAAAGATGGCGGCTGGAGAAATTTTTGTACCTGTATTTTCAGGAACGGTTACCACATTGGCGCCATTTTTCCCTCTTTTGTTTTGGCCTGGAATAATAGGTAAATTTATGATCTACCTGCCAACGATGCTGATATTTACGTTGTCGGCTTCATTAATTGTTGCCTTCCTCATGAACCCGGTTTTTGCGGTTGACTTTATGAATCACCCCGAAACTGACGGCGTTAAAAGGAAATCGTCCGTATTTACAAGCAAAGCATTTTTAATTACATTGTTAGGTGGTATTTTATTCGATTTTCTTCATGTTCCATTCGTTGGAAACATCTTAATTCTTTTCTCAATAATAGTTGTTTTAAATACCTATTTATTCGATAGCTGGATCCATTCATTTCAAAATAAAGTATTGCCCGCCATCATGCGCAGTTATGAAAAATTGCTGAGATGGGCAGTGGCAAAATGGCGCCCGGTTTGGCTGTTGGTAGGCACTTTTGGCCTGTTGATATTTTCACTTGTATTATTTTCTTTAAGAGACGTGCAAGTTGAATTTTTTCCAAAAGGCGACCCTAATTTTATTTATGTATATCTTAAATTACCTGTAGGAACGAGTGTGGATTATACAGATTCCATTACCAATATTGTTGAACAAAGAGTAGCCAATGTTTTGAATGGCCCATCCGGAAAGCAAAATCCAATTGTTGAAAGCATAATTTCAAACGTGGCTGTCGGCGCCGCTGACCCCAATAGTGGCGACAGGACTACTCATCCTAACTTAGGCCGTGTCCAGGTTTCTTTTGTTGAATATGAAAAAAGAAACGGCGTTTCCACCTCGCCTTACTTAGATTCGATAAGAGAAGTGACAAAGGGATTTCCCGGAGCACAAATTTCTGTAGCCCAGGAGCAAAGCGGACCACCGACTGATCCTCCGGTTAACATAGAAGTTGCCTGCGAAAATTTTGACCAGTTAACTTCCACGGCTTCGGCTCTAAAAAATTATTTGGATAGTTTGCAAATACCAGGGATAGAAGATTTACAAATGGATGTGGACCTTACCAATCCTGAAATTACTTTATCAATCAACCGTCAGCGAGCGATGATTGAAGGCGTTTCGACTGCACAAATTGGCCAGCAGATACGCACGGCTTTATTTGGACTCGAAGTTTCCAAAATAAAGGATGGGGAAGATGAATATAAGATACAATTACGCAATAACGAATTGCAAAGAAAAAGCCTTGCGGACTTGTTGAATATGAATATTGTTTTCCGGGATATTTCAACAGGAAAAATAAAATCCATTCCTATCAGTTCTTTGGTAACGGTAGATTTTACGAGCACGTATGGGAGCATCAAAAGAAAGAATGTAAAGCGTGTGATCACTTTATTTTCCAACGTGCTTAACGGGTATACTCCTACAGCTGTGAATCAGAAAATTGCAACGGCCATTCAAAATTTTGATAAAAAAGGCCAGGGTGTTACTATCAAGCAAACGGGAGAAGGAGCTCAGCAGGCAGAAACAGCCTCATTCCTCGGGCGGGCATTAATATATGCGTTGATGGGAATTCTTTTCATATTGGTATTGCAGTTTAATTCGGTAAGCAAATCAATTATTATTTTAACAGAGATATTGTTCAGTGTTATCGGGGTAATACTTGGTTTCGCTATCACCAAAATGACAATTTCTGTAGTAATGACCGGGATTGGAATTGTAGGCCTGGCGGGTATTGTGGTGAAGAATGCAATCCTTGTTATAGATTTCGCTGATGAACTAAGAGCGCGTGGAATGAAAACCAGGGAAGCGGTAATTCAGGCAGGAAAGATCAGGATTATTCCGGTAATGCTTACCGCCCTTGCTGCGATATTCGCATTAATCCCACTTGCGATTGGTTTCAATATCAACTTTGTTACGATGTTTTCCGAACTAAATCCACATATTTTCTTCGGCGGCGACAGTTCAGTTTTCTGGAAACCACTTGCGTGGACCATCATATTCGGATTGGCATTTGCCTTCTTTATGACATTAATAATGGTACCAAGTATGTACCTGATTGCAGAAAGGCTAAAACGCCCTATGCGCAGGCAGTTTGGAGGAAAATGGATTTCTCTTTTAGGCATTCCTCCCCTTACCATTTTGTTTATCCCGCTTATGTTTATAACCATGTTTATTCATAATGCGAAAGTGAAAAGAAGAAAGAGAAAAATGGGAAATAAAGTCGGAGACAGATGGACGGGAAGTTGGTTTTAAAAAAATTGGTGTCTGTTTAGACTAATAATTTAAAAGTTTATAAAACTGCAGGAGCATTTCTGCAGTTTTTTTATGGATAATAATCAGAAAAATCTTAGCCGCCAGTAAAAGCACAAATAATCCTGATTTTTATTTTTTATATTTTACGACTAAAAAAATTTAAATGGAGCGTTCAACTTTGAACCAATGTATTCCGCATAACAATCGTAATTATAACTAAATCTTAAAAAACGGCAACTTACTATTTCTAAATTTTAATTTACTATTGCATAATAAATTTAAAAATGAAACGTTTCTTTTTTTGTATATCTGCTTTTTAAAACTTATAGAAAATCTAACCCTATGATCGTTAAAGAAATTGTTTGCGAGCTTCTTGTTGCCATCCACATTATTTTATTTATTCAATCAAGGAGAGAAAAATATAATATTGAAAAATAAAATCGTTGTTTTTAATAGTTTAAGAACTTCTTATTAAAAAAAATTGAAAACCTTAGCATTCTCCGGATAAACCGTGTTTCAATTTACCGGGAAAAAAATAGCTTGCATAAATCAGATTTTTTTTGTTTATTTGTTGTTTAGAAAACTAACCAATCTCTCTCCGAAAAACATAAGCCAAATATTTTCAAATTCCTATGCCATTTTTTATTTAAAAAAATAGTAAACATGAGAAAAATATTTTTGATATTTCTGCTGGCAATCATTGTTGCCACCGTCTTTTCATCTTGTACCACTACTAAAGAAGGCTGCATGGCGTCTTCTAAAATGGTAGGTTATCGCTAAAGTGATAATTAAACAGGTTATCAAAAAGGTTCCGGCAAGAAACCTTTTTTTGCATTTGCCCGATAGATATTTACCAAAACGAACTAAGATTTTAATTTATCTTGCCGTTTTAAATTCATTTTAAGTTAAGGAATAGATTGAATTGAAAGAATAAATTAAACACCCCCCAAATGAAAAAAAAATGCGTCTTAATCTACGATGATGACCAGGAAATATTAAATGTATGCAGGGCTATTTTAGACGATGAGAATTATCACGTTGAAACCATTGCTCAATGTGAAAATATTATTAACGACCTGGAAAATATAAAGCCTGACATAATTTTGATGGATCTATGGATCCCACAAATTGGTGGAGAAAACGCAATCAGGTTAATGAAGGAAAATGACGGATTCAAACATATTCCTGTAGTGCTTTTTTCAGCAAATGATGAAATTGAAAAAATAAGCGACAAAATAAAAGCTTCTGCATATTTGAAGAAGCCATTCGATATCATGGCCTTCAGAGAGACGATTAAAACTTACGTTTCATAACCGGATTCACATTGTGGAATACAACAATTCTGAGCCATCGGGAACTTTTGTATTTTATTTTTTCCAGTTACCTAAAAGCCTTCTTAATACAATTATTTCAGCAGTATGATAAGCATTATGGTCTGCTAAAACGAGCGCTTCCCGCAGCAGACTTTGATCGTTTCCGTGATCAAAGGGTTCGCACAAACTTTCATTTTTTTCTTTTAATAACCCGATAAAAGATTCCCGGTCTTCTTTAATCTGCTCAACGCAACTTTCCCATTCTTCTTTTGATGAGGGTTGCTTATTTGCAGGCCAATATCCTTCGGGCCATTCGGGGGATTTATAATCAGGATCGCAGCAAAAATTCAAAATATCTTTTTGAGAAATGCGGATATGCTGTGTCATTTGCCACAAATTATACGGTAAATTTTCAGGTGTTTTATTTAAAAGTTCAAAAGGAATATCTTTCAAAGCATCATCTAACAAAACATGGGAATTTCCTTTACTTAAAAATTCAATCAGATTTTTTAGCAAAATTTCATTTTCAGATTTTTGAGAAGCCATGATATTAAAATTAACAGGTTTTAAATAAATATTCAAGAAGTGTAACCTTTTTATTATATCATCCGTTACACAATTATCCTTCCAAAAAATTAAAACAATTATCATGAAAAAATTATTAATTGCTGCTTTGATGTTACTCAGTGTAAACTTATTTGCACAACCATGGAAAAGCATCAGGGGCGACGGAAACGTAAAAAAAGAAACACGCGAGGTAGCAAATTTCACCTCTTTATCATCCCACGGTTCGATAGACATTAAAATTAATTACGGCACTTCAAACAGCATTCAAATTGAAGCAGATGGAAATCTGTTGCCCTATATAGAAACCACAGTTGAAAATGGACAATTGAATATCCAAACAAAAAATAATGTCAATTTAAAATCAAGGTCTAAAATGACTATTTATGTTTCTATGACCAAAATAAATGGCCTACAACTCAGTGGCAGCGGCAATATTCAGGGCGACGGCGACTTTACTGGTGATGACAAAACTGAAATTAGTCTTTCAGGATCGGGTAATATTAATTTAAGTTCCGGGGCTTTTAAGAATCTTGATTTTCGCATTTCCGGCAGCGGTAATATCAACGTAAAGCGCGGTAGTGCTGAAGAAATCACCGCATCTATAAGTGGTAGCGGAAACGTAGATTGCAGCAATCTTTCTGCTGATGATGTTGATGTAAAAATAAGCGGTAGCGGAAATACAAGGATAACCGTTAATAAAAGCCTCACCGCAAACATTATGGGCAGCGGAAATGTATTTTATAAAGGGAGTGCTACCAACATTTCTACAAAAGTGGCCGGCAGCGGGAAAGCTATTAAAATGTAAAAAAGCAATGTATTATTATAAAGGGAATTCCTTAACAGGATTCCCTTTTTATGATTTGAATAGAAAACGGGAAATAGAAATCCCGGTTATTTATTTGTTTACTGTAAAATCAAAATGACACTTTATTCTTACACCTTTTGGAATGAAACATTTCAAGCATTGTTCTGCTTAGTTATCCTTCCATCTTTTCCCTTTGAGGATATTGATGCTGTTGCAAAAGAGAGTTGAGCAAATTATCAGATTGTTTTTCATTTCCGATTAAATCGCTCAATTGTATTTTATCTAATAATTGGTCAATAGAATACTGAACCATTTGCCAAAGCGAACGAACAGAACAATTAACGGAATTGGTGCATAACTTGCTGGCGCCTGTAAAATCGTTACAAAATTCTTTTGAAAACAAAGCGCCTCCAAGGGTTTTTAAAACAGCATTTACATTAATTTCTGCAGCAGGTTTTGCTAAAATATATCCTCCGATATTTCCGGGAGTACTGTTGATAAATCCTGCCTGGCGGAGTGACCTCGTTAATTTGGCTGCATAAGCCGGTGATAAGCCTTCGGCAACGCTCAAAGCCTGTATACTCATGCTTTCTTCGTCATGGCATCGTGCAATGCGCAGTAATATCCGTAAACCGTATTCTTCCTGTGATGTGATTTTCATGATGAATTATCTTTTAATTAAGCTAATTACTTTGCTACTAATTTCGTATAAGCATAATCGTTATAATGCAATTACCAATAACTAATAAACTTATAACTTTTTACATAAATCCCAGTTCCAGCATCGCCACTTCGCTCATCATACTTCTGTCCCATGGTGGGTCCCAAACTACGGAAACATTAACCTCGTTCACGCCTTCAATTGTTCTTATTTTATCTTCCACCTCTACCGGAATTTCCTGGGCCGAAGGACAGCTTGGAGCAGTAAGCGTCATAACGATTTGAACATTATTGATAGGTAAAATTTCTACTTCATAAACCAATCCCAGCTCATAAATATCTACTGGAATTTCAGGGTCATAAATTTCATGCAATGCCTCTATCACTTTTTCTTTTAATTCTTCTGCTTCCATTTTGAGTTATTTTAGTTAGACGCACTTATCGATTTGTAAGCGAGCGCATAATTTTTAATTTGTTTAATCATTGACAATAAGCCGTTGGAGCGTGTTTGAGCCAGGTGTGTCATCATTCCTATGTCATTAATAAAATCCAGCTTTGCTTTTAAAATCTCGTCCGGCGTATTATCTGACAACACTTTTATCAACATACTAATCAAGCCTTTTACAATCACCGCATCACTATCCGCTTTGTAATAAATTTTCCCATCTTTGAATTCAGAAGTAAGCCAAACTGTTGACTGGCAACCCTTGATAATATTCTCAGGGACTTTAAATTTTTCATCTAACGGTTCCAGTTTTTTGCCAAGGTCAATGATATATTCATATTTTTCTTCCCAACTATCAAACAAAGAAAAATCTTCTGTTATCTCTTCTTCCCTTTCTTTTATCGTTGTATTCTCATTCATTTTACGAGAGCATTTTTATCGCCTTCTTTATCGCGCTTACCAACTTGTCCACTTCTTCTTTGGTATTATACATTGCAAATGACGCACGCACAGTGCCTGGAATTCCGAAACACTTCATCAGAGGCTCAGTGCAGTGGTGGCCGGTTCTTACAGCGATTCCCTGGTTATCTAATAATACACCTATATCCTGCGGATGAATATTTTTTATAACAAAAGAAATAAGGCTTACTTTATTTTTTGCCGTGCCGATTATCCGAAGTCCTGCTATCTCATTCATTTGCTCTGTTGCATATTTCAACAAATCATTTTCATGATTTCTTATGATATTCTTTTTGGTTTCTGTGATAAAATCCAGAGCCACTTTTAGCACAATAGTATCGGCGATATTGGGTGTGCCGGCTTCAAACTTATAAGGCAATTCATTGAAAGTTGTTTTTTCAAAAGTCACTTCTTTTATCATTTCGCCGCCGCCCATAAATACAGGCATTTCTTCTAATATTTTCTTTTTCCCATAAAGAGCTCCAACTCCTGTCGGCCCATACACTTTATGTCCTGAAAAAGCGAAAAAATCACAATCCATATCCTGCACATCAATATCTAAATGAACAGAAGATTGCGCGCCATCTACCAAAACCAACGCACCAATTTTATGCGCTTCCTCAATAACTTCTTTTACCGGATTGATAGTTCCCAACGAATTTGACACATGAACAATGGAAACCAATTTGGTTTTTGAGGAAAGCAATTTTTT
>JBDTHD010000148.1:0-2474 GCA_039937075.1 Ginsengibacter sp.
TATTAAAAAAAATTGATGAAACGACCAATGTCATTACCTGGTTTGAAATCCCAGTGTCTGACATTGACAGAGCAAAAGCATTTTATGAAACTATTTTTGATATTGAAATGATAACACGAAAAGACGGTGACGATGAAGGTGTATTTTTTCCGTTTAATCCTACGGTTGTCCAAGCAACATCAGGAAGAGTTACTGGTGTATTATCAAAATCAGCAAGAAACAGCCCGTCGACAAATGGAACAATGGTGTATTTCAACGCAAGTCCTAGCATTCAAATCGTTCTTGATAAAGTGGAAAAAGCAGGTGGAAAAATTTTAGCATCTCAAACACCTATTCCAGCAGGTTTAATTGCCGTAATTATCGATACTGAAGGTAATAAAGTGGGACTGCACGCTGAACGATAAAACGAACGCCCAACATTTGTTTTAACTTCAAGCGAAGCTAACGACTTGGCTTGACTTTTTTGCTACATTTAGAAAAGGAAGAAAAAGAGCGAACCGCGAACATCGGTTTGCAATATGGTGGTTGACGAGCTTCTATGAGATATTTGTGCTAAATTCAACATTAGGAATTTAAATGCACATTCGTCCTTAAAATCCGCTCATACAGAGCCGGAAAAAAAATATACACATCCTGAGTATAACTAACATGCATATACGAAAATAATATTTTATAAATTTATACATATAATTCTTGCAAGGTAATGACAGAGAACAAAGCCTCCTTTTCCGAGAGTCTCTAAACCCGATTGTAAACCAGGCTGAATCAGTTCAGGTGGAGAATCTCTTTGAGTAGTAAATAAGCAATGAATTTTAATTCTATCTTGAGCAATAGTTTCAGGCAGATGGGATTCTCATTCGCAAACTGCAGCACACTTGAAACGTTTAGCGGGCGTGGAGAAAAAAGCAATAAACCGAACAAATTGAAACAAAAAAAAGAATAAAAATTTCCAAAAATTTGACAAAGTATCTACGATATAGTAAGAATTTGAAAAATTCATGTGACGAGTTAAGACCAAGTTGTCAATTTGATTGCTTAGAATTATTGAACAAATAAAAGTCGAAAGAAAAGCTTAAGAGCAAAAATGATGGAGTAATCGACCTAATGATAGACTACGCACGAAGGCATCCTGAAAAATATAAAAACTGAAAAGAATAAGATTTTAGTAAAAAGTTTTGGTGTATTTTTTATAGATATCAGCGACCTGTAATTTTATGCAAATTCATAAATAAAACACATGAAAAATCAAGTAAAGAATATTACTCACAGAAAAGCTGAAATCGCCGACAAATTCCTTTTGGAACTCAACAAACATATCAAACACTTGATTTCGGGGGAAATTGAAACCTCCTATGAAATTAATCAGTTTGCCGATTTGCTTTACATTAACCCAAATCATTTAAGTGATACAATAAAAGAAGTGCTTGGAAAATCGCCTTGCGCAGTTTATGAAGAAAAATTAATAGAAGCCGCAAAAGAATTGATGGATAATACTGACAAGCCCATCAATGAAATTGCAAGCATTCTTTCTTATGACCATACTAACTTCACTAAATTTTTTAAACGCACTACTGGAACGACCCCGAAAAAGTATCGTAACGAAAAACAACATTGAAATAAAAACAGAAAAGGTTACCATTTAAACAGAAAAGGTTACCATTTAAACAGAAAAGGCTACCATTTTTTAAAAAATGCCCATTCTAATTTTGTACCATAATAAAAATAAAAAAAATTATGACTACTAAAAAGAAAATTGCACTGGTATCAGGTGCAAACAAGGGAATTGGTTTTGAAACCGTCAAACAATTAGCAAATCAAGGATATTTTGTGTATCTCGGATGTAGAAGCAAAGAAAATGGAATTGACGCTTTGCATAAAATCAAAATGTTAGGATTTCAAGATATTGAAATTTTGGAATTGGACGTAACAAAACCTCAAACTATTGAAAATGCTGTAAATGAGATAAAATCAAAATTTCGTAAGCTAGACGTGTTGATAAATAACGCAGGAATTCTTGGTGAAATGCCTCAAAATGCCTCTGACAATACGATAGAAAATTTGAAAAATATTTTTGATACTAATTTCTTTGGTGCAGTTCAATTATCTCAACGTTTTTTAGAATTATTAAAAAAATCAGACCAACCGAGAATTGTAAATGTGTCAAGCGATTTGGGTTCTTTAACCCAAAATAGCAATCCTGGATATCCATTTTACGAAGTAAAGCTTTTGGGATATAATTCTTCGAAAACAGCATTAAACGCATTTACTGTTATGTTGTCTTATGAATTTAAAGACACGAATTTCAAAATCAATAGCATTAATCCAGGTTATACAGCAACAGACCTCAATGGAAATTCGGGAACGCAAACAGCAGAACAATCAGCAAAAATAATCGTGGAATATGCAACACTTGATGATAATGGACCGACCGGTAGATTTATTAGTGAGTACGGAATTACAGCTTGGTAGAAAGA
>JBDTHD010000149.1:0-1558 GCA_039937075.1 Ginsengibacter sp.
AAGACTATTTCTTTAAGATTTGAAACGTTTAACCCGCGGTGTGACGCTAAGGCGTACCGACCGCTACGATTGCGATCGGCACCGAAGGTCAGACCGCTGTTTAATAACTTAAAGCCAGTAAACCAACAAATAATCGAAATTTTTGTTTTGGTAATTGACTTCTGAAAGTCAAATTCACATTCTCTCTGCTATACATTCTCTTTTGCGTTATTTTTAATCAATTGATTTTTTCAATTTAGCCGGAAATTAAAATAGGATGAAAAAAGAAATTATAATTATTACCATTGCGCTTATTGCAATCTGCAAAATTTCCTTTGGCCAGATAAATGAACCCAACAAATCGCATGGTCGCTACATTTATCATAATACTATTCTTGCCATAAACAATGGTTTTATTCGTGACGCGGACAGAAAAGTTACCGGAATAAATATTCAATATCCTTTTAAAGCAGAACGCCTTTTAATAACTGGCGCTGAATTAAAAATCAGCATTACAGAACTCAACAAACAAGACAGCACATACGGCAGATATTTTATGTCTCTACTTATGAGAGATACCGCAGCAGCGGATTCCAATCTTTTCAAATTAAAGAATTTGCAATTGATGGTAAAAGAAAATAATAAAATAATAAATGACTGGAATGATGTTTTTACTTATCCCTCTTTCATGGATTCGTCTATTGCTCTAAAAGACAATTCCAATCATTTCAAAAAAAGTTACCGCGTGTTTAATGATTCTCTTAATGTAAACGACAGCATACTGATAGAATTTAGAAACAAAAATAATTTGCAGCCACTTACATCTTATTCTTTAAAAAGAATTGAATCGCCTATTGCTCCGTTCCTGGCCGAGATGCTTCACGACTCATCTACAACGAAAAGTACGGCCGAATTTATCCAAACAGCCATTGCGGAAAAAGATAAAAAGATGAAAATTATCAATACATTTTATGCTGATTGGCCGGCGCCGTTCGGGGAAGGAAATAATAACGAAAGATATTTTCCGTCTTCCAAACTGGCATTTTATTTCAGAAAACCCAATGCCAGTTTCCCCGATTCTTCTCTTGAATACAGGCTTACCGACGGCGAAGCCATTGATACGGCGTGGCGCAAAAGCGGGCACCTGGTACTCATTCCAAAGTTGGAATCAAACCACCAGTATGTATTATCGGTGCGTTATATTAATTACCCTGCAATTGTTTGGAAAAGACTTTTTATGTACCGGCGGAATGGTACCAGAAAAACGCTTTTTATATGTTGGCCGGTTTTGCCATCGCTTTATTGTTGCTGTTCTTTTTGTTTCTGATATATCGCCAAAGACTAAAAAAGGAAAAAGCGCGGAAAGCCAAGCTCAATCTGGAATTACGTTCCATCAGGTCGCAACTCAATCCGCATTTTGTGTTCAATGCCTTGGGATCAATTCAGGGCCTCATCAATACCAATGAAATTAATAAAGCCAATCAATATCTTTCAGAATTCAGTAATCTTTTAAGAGATTCTTTAAAGAGCAGTGATAAAGATTTTGTTCCGTTAGAAAGTGAGCTACAAATGATTGAAA